>NZ_JBSGCB010000006.1:0-251211 GCF_053601595.1 Nocardia sp. NPDC004711
GCTTGACGTTGGCGGTGACCTGATCGACCAGGATGGCGGCGGCCTGCTGGGCGGCGGTGCCCTCGGGGGCCTTCTCCAGCTTTAGGGTCCTATCGAATTCCAGTTGCTATTTCTTGACGTCCACGTGTGCCACCCACTCGTAGACGGGCAGACTCCCCTCCGGAGTGTCCTGCCAGCGTGACGTCACTTTGTAGCGCTCGTACCCGTCCCCGAACGCCACCCGCAGCTCGACGCCCGGTGGCGTGATCGGGACGATCCGCGTTTCGAGGCCATCCGGCCCGCCTTCGAGTAGCGCCAAAGGTGAGGTACTCATAGCTGAAGGCTCTCACATCTGTAGGGGTCACCCGATAGATTCAGCGCAATCGGCGAGCCGCCTGAACAAGCCGCCCGTGAGCGGGGCGAAGCCGGTTTCGGACGGAGCGAATCGGTGTCAGGCGAGGCCGAACTGGCTCAGCAGGCTGCTCAGCAGGCCGCCGATGATCGGAATCTTCGAGGCGCTGCCGGTGCCCATGCCGCCCACCGGAACCGCGGTGACGCTGATCCCCATGGTCTGGGCGTTGCTGCTGGTGCTGCTGCCGTCGTCACTCGCGATGAGCGTGTACGAACCCACCGTGGTCGGGGTCCACTGGTAAGTCGCGTGCCCGGTGGAATCCACCGGAGAGGCGCCCATGTACACGGCTGCGCCGCCGGACGGGTTTGTGATCCAGAAGCCCACCTGGGTGCCCGCGTTCGAGCCGCCGACGGAGGCGGTGAGGGTGTAGGTCGTATTGATGTGCGCCAGCCCGGTCCCGGCCCACAGCCCGGTGACCTGAGCGGAGGCGGCCGGTGCGGCGGAGAGGACCGCCAGGGCGGTCGCGGCGGTGGCCGCGCCGCCGATGATCGTGTGCCGAATTCGAAGGGTAGCCATTTCTGCTTCGCTCCCAAGCTCTCATTTTAGAAATTGAAATGAGATGTTTTCACACGCGAGGTCACGTCGCAATGGCCGGCGCCGAATCCCGCAATGGCGCGCGCCGGACCCGCCGGAACAGGCGCGGCTACAACGGCAGCAGATGGTGTTTACGGGGATTGCCCGGAGTCTTCTTGTCGCGCAACAGGTGCAGGGCGCGCCGAATTTCCAGGCGGGTGGTGGCGGGCTCGATGACCGCGTCGATATAGCCGCGTTCGGCCGCCACCCACGGCGTCGCGACGGTGGCGTTGTAGAACTCGATCATCTGCTTGCGCATGGCCGCGCGCTCCGGCTCCGGGGCCGCCGCCAGGGTCTTGGCGCCGATGAGCGACACCGCGCTCTCCGCGCCCATGACCGCGATCCGGGCGGTGGGCCAGGCCAGATTCACGTCCGCGCCCAGCTGTTTGGACCCCATGACGGCATAACCGCCGCCGTAGGACTTGCGGATGACCACGGTGACCTTCGGGACGGTGGCCTCCACGAAGGAGAAGATGAACCGGCCGCCGCGCTTGATGACGCCGATCTTCTCCTGCTCCACCCCGGGCAGGAAGCCCGGGGTGTCGACGACGAAGACCAGCGGGATTTCGAAGGCGTCGCAGAGCCGCACGAAATGGGCGGCCTTGTCCGAGGCGCGGGCATCGAGCGCACCGGCGGAGACCAGGGGCTGATTGGCCACGACGCCGACCGTGCGGCCGTCCACGCGACTGAAGCCGCAGATGACGTTCTTGCCCGCCGCCTCACCGAATTCGTGGAACCCGCCGTCGTCGAAGATCCGGAGCAGGATCTCGTGCATGTCGTAGCCGGCATTGTCGGCATCGGGCACGATGCCGTTGAGTTCCAGATCGGTGTCGGTGATCTCCGGCTCCAGCCCGGGATTCACCACCGGCGGCAGCTCCGTGCAGCTCGACGGCAGATAGCCGAGGTACTCGCGCACCCACTCGAAGGCGGCGGCCTCGTCCGGGGCCACGTGGTGGATATTGCCGTACTGGGCTTGGGATTTCGCGCCGCCGAGCTCCTCGAGGCTGACGTCCTCACCGGTGACCTCGCGAATCACCTTGGGCCCGGTGACGAACATGTAGGCCGCTTCGGTGGCCACCACCACGTCGGTATTGATGGGCGCGTAGACCGCGCCGCCCGCGCAGCTGCCCAGGATCATGGAGATCTGAGGCACCAAGCCGGACAACGGTTCCTGACGCCGGCCCAGCTCGGCGTACCAGGCCAGGGAGGTCACCGCCTCCTGCACGCGGGCGCCGCCGGAGTCGTTGATGCCGACCACCGGGCAGCCCATCTTGGCCGCGAATTCCAGGATGCCCGCGACCTTGCGGCCGAACATCTCGCCGACCGAACCGCCGTAGACGGTCTGGTCGTGCGAGAAGACGGCCACCGGGCGACCCTCCACCAGGCCGTGGCCGGTGACCACGCCATCCCCGAAGAGAGCGGCCTCGTCGCCCGGATTGCGCACCAGCGCACCGACTTCCACGAAAGTGCCGGGATCCAGCAGCATCTCGATGCGGTCGCGGGCCGAGGGAATTCCCTTCCTGGCCCGCTTGGCGATTCCCGCATCTCCCGCCGGTTCCCTCGCGATGTCGAGCTTGTGTCGAAGGTCGGCGAGTTTGTCGGCGGTGGTGCTCACTGGACACTCCTCTCAGCAAAAACCTACTTTCGCAGAATTCGTGTCGCCGTGGTGCTATTTCGTTGTGGAGTCGATCTCCGACAATCTCTTGGTGAGATCGGCGCCGATGGTGGCGATCCGCGGCTCGTCGATGATCTGGATGTGATCACCCGGAATGTGGATGATCTCCAGATTCGGAATGTGTTCCTGCCAGCCGCCGTTCGGCCGCCGGTCGGCGAAACGCGGTTCCAGCTCGATCATTCCGTCGTGGTAGCGATCGGCGAGGTAGAGAGCGACAGCGCCGTCGTACTTCGACGGCTCGATCTTCTGCAGCTCCTTGCTGTCGATCCACGAGGTGCGCTGATGCTCGATCACGCCGCCCGGGATGTCGACCCCGGCGAACTTCAGCAGCTCCATGATGATGTCGATCTGCTCCGCGTCGGACGCCGCGGCCAGTTCCTCGAGCTGCTCCTGATCGAGTTCGCCATTGAAGCCGTAGGTCTTCTGCGCGAACGCCTGGTAGCGCCGGATCCGCTCCACCCGCTCCTCGGGAGCGTCGCTGAACGGCTCGACGGGCAGCGCCAGGTCGATCAGGCCGACCTGCCGGACATCGGCGCCCTCGGCACGCATGATCTCGGCGACCTTGAGCGCGAACACCGCGCCCAGCGACCAGCCGTAGAACACGTACGGGCCCTCCGGCTGCCGCTTGCGGATCTCCGAAATGTACTGGTGCGCACGCTCTTCGATGGTGCCCTCGACCCGCTCCAGGCCGTACATCGGAGTCCCGGCCGGGAGCCGGTTCAGCAGCGGCTCGTACACCAGGGTGTTGCCGCCCGAAGCGTGGAACACGAAGACCGGCACCGCATTCGAACCGGCCTCCTTCGCGCGCAGCGTGCGCACGAAGCCCTCCAGATCGGAGCTCTTGCCCTGATAGCGGACAACGACCTCGGACAGCTGCTCGATGGTCTTGCAGGCCCGCACGTCGGCCGGATCGACCTCGGCCTTGACCCGCTCCGACAGCCGGGCCACCAGCTTCTCCAGCGTGGTG
Source organism: Nocardia sp. NPDC004711 (assembly GCF_053601595.1). Taxonomy (NCBI): domain Bacteria; kingdom Bacillati; phylum Actinomycetota; class Actinomycetes; order Mycobacteriales; family Nocardiaceae; genus Nocardia; species Nocardia sp. NPDC004711. The sequence goes on from NZ_JBSGCB010000006.1 coordinate 3,607, forward strand.
TCGTCGATCTCGGGCAGCGGGTTGAAGATGCCGCCCGCCGTCTTGCCGGTCACCAGCGCCCAGGTGGCGAAGGCGAGTCGCTCCTCGCCGTTGCGCGGGGGCACATTGTCGGCGTCGGTCTCGGCGATCGGCGCGGCGGACTCGTGCTTCGCGACGATCTCCTCGGCCTCGGCCACCACATCGGTGGTCTCGGCCTGGGGCAGCAGCGCGGCCGGATCCTCGCCGGCGGCCATGGCGGCCCGCGCGGCGGAGATGAAGTCGGCGTCGACGGCGATGTCCTCACCGGCGGCCTGCCGCGCGGCGATGTCGTCGAGCTGATCGCGGTGCTCGATGGCGTAGCGCAGCACCTTGCCGACTTCGAGCAGGCTGGCATCGCGCACGGCCTGGATCTGCAGCTGCGGAATGTCGAACTCGTATTCCACGCGGTTCTTGATGCGCATGGCCATCAGCGAGTCCAGACCCAGCTCCATCAGCGGAATCTCCATCGGGAGATCCTCGACCGCGTAGCCCATGGACTCGGCCACGATGATGGCCAGGCGCTGCTCGATGGTCTGCGTGCCCTTGGGATCCCAGCGCTCGCCGGGGGCCGCCTCGACCACCTCGACAGCGGGAGCCGCCTGGACGGCCGCGACCGGCTGCGCCACAGCCGATTCCGGCAGCGGTGCGGCCAGGAGTCCGTGGGTGGGGAGAGACGCAGTGACGACGGCGTCGAAGAGCGGGCGGAAGGCATTGCCCTCCTTGGCGTGCACCGACACCGACGCGCCGCCCGGGTGGGGGGTGAGCGTGGTGGTCAGCGTGCCCGTGGCAGGGACCGCGCCGTGCGCGATGGAGGCGCCGACGGTGACATCCGAGAGCACCTGCGCGGCAGCGGCATTAACCAGTGCGGCTAGGTCGGTGACGGCCGGGGCCTGCACCTCCCAGACGTGGCGGCCGTCCGGCAGCGCGACGTGCGCGCCCGGGACACGAGCATTGCCCGCGCCGCCGCCGAAACCGCCGGTCACCTTGGGCCAGTGCTGCTTGCGCAGGAACGCGGTGCGCGGCGCGGTGGCGTAGTCACCGGCGGGCAGCAGTGAGGGCAGGTCCACCTTGTGGCCGTGCACGTACAGCTGCGCCAGCGCGGAGATGACGCCCGCGGCCTCGTCCTCCTTGCGCTTGAGGGTCGGGATGAGTGCCGCATTGTGCACGCCCGCCGCGAAGGTGGTGCCCAGGACCTGCATGAGCGCAACGGAATTCGGCGCGAGTTCCAGGAAGGTGGTGATACCGGTGTCGACGGCCTGCCGGATGGCGTTGGTGAAGTACACCGAGCCGCGCATGTTCATGACCCAGTAGTCCACGTCCTGCACGGGCGCGTGCCCGGCGCGGTAGACGGTGTCCTTGTGGACGGTCGAGTAGAGGTCGCGCTTGAGCTTGGTGGGCTCGATGCCGGCCAGCTCGGCGGCGAGTTCGCCCAGCAGCATGTCCATCTGCGAGGTGTGGCCCGCGCCGCGGGTCTGCAGCACGCGGGCGAACTTGCCCTCGGCCTCGGCGCGCGCCACGATCGCGTGCACCTGGTCCGGCATGCCGCCGATCACCGTGTTGTTGGGCGCGGCGTACACCGCGACCTCGATCTCGGGGAACTCGGTCTCGACGAGCTTGGCGATCTCCTCGGCGGAGTACTCCAGCAGCGCCATATTGCGGACCTGGTCGTCGGTGAGCATGGCCTCGCCCTCGGCCATCAGCCGCGAGCGCGCGCAGATCACCCGGACCGCGTCCTCGAGCGGCAGACCGCCCGAAATGTACGCTCCCGCAACCTCACCCTGGGAGTGGCCGACCACGCCCTCGGGCTCGGCGCCGTGCGCGCGCAGGATCGAGGCCAGACCCACCTGGATGGTGAAGGTACCGACCTGGCCCGTGCCGATGTCCCAGTCCATGGAGTCGTCGAGGATCATCTCCTTGACCGAGTACCCGGCCTCGTCCATGACCAGCTCGTCGACCTGATCGACGGCCTTACGGAAGATCGAGTTCTCGGTGTAGAGCTGCTTGCCCATCTTGCGGTGCTGCGCACCGAAACCGGCCATCACCCACAGCGCGCCCTTGGCGGCGGGGGAATCGGCGGTCCAGACGCCATTGCCCGGCTTGCCCTCGGCGATGGCCCGCAGGCCCGCGATGGCCTCGTCATGGGTCTTGGCCACCACCACGCCGCGCGAGCGGCCGTGGTTGCGCTTCGCCAGCGTCCGGGCCACATCCGCCAGCGGAGTCGCCTGTCCCGCTTCGGATTCCAGCCAGTCGGCCAGATCCTTGGCGGCGCGCTTGCGCCGCGACGGCAGGTAACCCGACACCGGGAGGATCAGCGGCATCGGCTCTTCGCGATTGCCCCACTCCGGTTCCGGCACAACGGTTTCGGTGATGGCCTCGGCCTCGGCGACCACGTCGGTGGTCTCGTTGTCGAGGCCGGTGGTCTCGGAAACCTCCGCTGCGGCGAGGGCCGGCACGTACTCCTGGATGACCACGTGCGCATTGGTGCCGCCGAAGCCGAAGCCGGAGACGCCGATGGTGGCCTTGCCGCTGTAGCGCGGGAATTCGGTGGGCTGGTCGGTGACCTTCAGGTGCGCCTGGTCGAACGGGATGAAGGGGCTGGGACCCGCGTAGTTGAGGTGCGGCGGAATGACGTTGTGCTGCAACGCCATGATGACCTTCGCGAGAGCCGCGGCGCCGGCCGCGGCCTCCAGGTGACCGAAATTGGTCTTGGCCGAACCCAGCAGGGCGGGCTTGTCGGCCTCACGGCCCCGGCCGATGACGCGGCCGAGCGCATCCGCCTCGATCGGGTCGCCGATGGGGGTGCCGGTGCCGTGTGCCTCGATGTAGTCGACCTGGGACGGCGGGATTCCGGCGTCCCGGTAGGCGCTGCGCAGCACATCGGCCTGCGCGTCCGGGTTCGGGGCCAGCAGGCCGTTGGACCGGCCGTCGCTGTTGACCGCGGAGCCCTTGACGACCGCGTAGATGGTGTCGCCGTCGCGCTCGGCGTCGGCCAGCCGCTTGAGCACGACCAGACCGCCGCCCTCGGAGCGGACCATGCCGTCGGCGTCCGACGAGAACGCCTTGATGTGACCGTCCTTCGACACACCGCCATTGGCGTCGAAGGCCAGCGTCGCGGCCGGGGACAGCAGCACGTTCGTGCCACCGGCCAGCGCCAGATCGGCTTCGCCGTTGCGCAGCGCCCGAACGGCCTGGTGCACCGCGACCAGCGAGGACGAGCACGCGGTGTCGACGGCCACCGATGGGCCGCGGAAGTCGTAGAAGTACGAGACCCGGTTGGGGATGATGGCCGAAACGCTGCCCATGATGCCGTAGCCCTCGGCCGAGAGCGGCGTGCCCGGATCGGTGTTCCCGACCGCCATGCCCGCGATGATCATGAACTCGGTGCTGGTCGAACCGATGAAGACGCCGACCTGCTCACCCTTGAGGGTGTTGGCGGGAATCCTGGCGTGCTCCAAGGCCTCCCAGGTCAACTCCAGCGCCCACCGCTGCTGCGGGTCCATGCGCTCCACCTCGACCGGCGAGTGGGCGAAGAACTCGGCATCGAAGCTCTTGAGGACGTCCTGGTCGAGGTAGCCGCCCTTGGTGTTGGACTTGGCGATCTGCTCTACCAAGCGCGGATCGTCGAGGAACTCCGACCAGCGGCCCTCGGGTAGGTCGCGGATCGCGTCACCGCGGTTGATCAGGAAGTCCCAGGTGGATTCGGGCGTATCGCCCGCACCCGGCAGCCGGGTGGACAGACCGACGATGGCGACATCGTGCGCCTCGCCCGGCTGGAAGCCCCGGGTGTAGAACGAGTCGTCGGCCACGTCGGCCGGAAGGTCGGGCTCCCCATTGATGATTCGCTCGGCCAGCGAGGCGATGGTCGGGTGCTGGTAGACGATGGTCGCGTTCAGCAGGACCCCCGTCAGCTCCTCGATATCGCCACCGAGTGCGAGGGCATCGCGCGAGGCCAGGCCGAACTCCTCCATCGGCCGGTCCACGGTGATGTTCTCGATCGGCTGCCCGGTCGCGTCGGCGACCCAGCGGCGCAGCCATTCCCGCAGGTCGGCCACCGACATGTCGGCCGCGGCAGGTTTCTGCGTGGCCGCACCTTCGGCCGCCGGTGCGTTCTCGGTCGTCTGGGTGGGGTCCGTGCCCTCGTTCTCAGCCATCAGTTCCTCAAGCTACCTGTCTGCTCACGGTGCGCGGCGTTGTTATCGAGACTCTCGCCGTTCCCTGCCCGAACGGCTCTGTCTTCGCGTGCCGGAACGGCACTGCCTTTCATGCATGAATGGCGCGAACCGAACGGGCTCGCGCCATCCAACTTCGAGACGGTCGTCTCACTCCTCGTCTGGTGCATCGGGGAAGGCCTGCTGCGTGTAACCACCACGCAGCGTGCCGCCGATGTACTCCGCCTTGCAGGCACGACGAGCGATCTTGCCGCTGGAGGTACGCGGGATCGAACCGGCCGGAACGAGGAGGATGTCACGCGCGGTGACACCGTGCCGGGACGAGATGGCCGCGCGGACCGCATCCGCGATGGGCCCCGGGTCGGCCTTGCCCGCGCCCGGGCCGCGCTCGGCCACGATGACCAGCTGCTCGCTGGCATCGTCGGCGTCGTACTTCAGGCCGGAATGGCTGTCCTGCGCAAAGACTTCGGCGGGCAGCTGGTTGGCGGGCACCGCGAAGGCGGCGATGAAACCGGGACGCAGCATGGTCGAGGCCTCCTGGGCGGAGTACTCGAGATCCTGCGGGTAGTGGTTGCGGCCGTCCACGATGACCAGGTCCTTGACGCGGCCGGTGATGTAGAGCTCGCCGTCCACGTAGACGCCGTAGTCACCGGTGCGCAGCCAGATGCCGTCGGCCGGCACGCCCTCCGCGTGGCTGTGCTCGGGCAGTCGATGCGCGAGCTGGTTACGGAAGGTCTTCTGGGTCTCCTCGGCGCGGCCCCAGTAGCCGATGCCGATGTTGTTGCCGTGCAGCCAGATCTCGCCGACCTGCCCGTCGGGCAGCTCACGCGCGCCCTCGGGCGAGTCGATGGAGTCGCCGTCCACGATGGTCGCCCACTGCGACAGCGCGATGTAACCGCAGGACACCTGGGCGATGGAGTTCTCCGCGCCCTGCTCGACCTTCTTCACCCGACCGGCATTGAGCTCCACCCGGTCCACGTAGATGACCTTGGCCTCGTCCTCGTGCCGGGTGGCCGACACGAACAGGGTGGCCTCGGCCATGCCGTAGCACGGCTTGATGGCGGTCTTGGGCAGGCCGTACGGGGCGAACGCCTCGTTGAACTTCTTCATCGAGGTGGTGGTCACCGGCTCGGAGCCGTTGATCAGGCCGAGCACGTTCGACAGGTCCAGCGACTCGCCCGGCTTGGGCAGGCCGCGCACGGCGGCGTGCTCGAAGGCGAAGTTCGGTGCGGCGGCGAAGGTTCCGGCGCCGTCGGACACCGCGGCCAGTTCGTTGATCCAGCGCGAGGGCCGGCGCACGAACGAGGCCGGGGACATGATGGTGATGTACTTGCCGCCCACGGCGGGCAGGATCACCGTCAGCAGACCCATGTCGTGGTACAGCGGCAGCCAGGTCACGCCGCGCGAATTCTCGTTCAGATCAAGCGCGTTCACCATCTGCAGCACATTGGTGCCGACACCGCGGTGGGTGATCTCGACACCGGCGGGCACCCGGGTGGAGCCGGAGGTGTACTGCAGGTAGGCGATGTCGTCGACCACGATGTCGGGGCGGATCCAGGACTCCCCGACGCTGTCGGGAATCGCGTCGACGGCGATGATGCGCGGGCGCTGGGCCGCGGGCAGCGACCGGAAGAACTGGCGGACACCGGCGGCGGAGGAGCTCGCCGTCAGGATCGCGGCGGGCGTGCAGTCACCGAGGACCGCGTGCAGGCGATCGGTGTGGCCCGGCTCGTCCGGATCGAACAGCGGCACGGAGATGGTGCCCGCGTAGATGGCGGCGAAGAAGGAGATGACGTAATCCAGGCCCTGCGGAGCCAGGATCGCGACCCGATCGCCCCGCTTGGTCACCTGCTGCAGTCGGGCGGCCACCGCGCGCAGCCGCGTACCGAACTGACTCCAAGTGAGGTCCTGGTACTCACCGTCGCGCTCGCGTGAGTAATCGATGTAGCGGTAGGCCAAGTCATTGGCGTCGTTACCGTGAGTGTGCTTCTCGACGTAGTCGACGAGGGTGCGTCCCTCGGGAATCGTGATGTTCCCCGTTTCGTCGAGGTAATCGTCGAAAGTCTCGTCCATTCCTTCTTCTCCTCCGAGGCACACGCGGCATGAGACGGCATGCATTGCCGCTGTTACCTGTGAGGCCCCGACTCTCTTCGCCCGCGGGAGCTCCATGCGAGAGCCAACCTGCAGAATTGTGTTGCGGTCTGCGCGGTGACCGTCTAATGGCTAGATGTTCTCAAACCAGGGACATGTTACAGAGGAGCCGCCCGGCCATGCTTCGGAGCGGCCGAACCTCCCCCAGCTCACACCTCTGGACTAGTGCTTCACCGGCGCGAATGCCTCCAAATGGGTGGGGAGCGCCCCACATAGGACACAACTAGGACTGGATGTGAGTTGCCGCACGCACCGGGTCTCGGCAGTGTCGCAACCCGGAGCACTTTACCGGGTGACCCCGAAACTGGGGGGTCGGTCGGTGGGGGTCACACCGCCGGTGAAGTACCCATCGACCAGGGTGCGCCCGAACGCATAAGGTTCGCTGCGCAACGGCTTACATATGTGCAGGGTGCGGAGCGTTTTCGATGAGACCCGACGCCCAGTTCACCGTCCACTCGGTGGCGGTGGTGCCGTTGTCGTCCACCTGGTATCCGTTGTAGAGGCTGTGGACCGGATTGCCCGCGGCGCGGACCAGGATGTTCAGGCTGCCGAGGATATTGTTCGGGCTCAGCGCCTGCCGAGGGGAATCACAGATCAAATCGCCTGCGGCACAGATGGTGAAGGTGCGGCCGGTGAGCTTGCCGTAGCCGCCGCGCGGTCCGGTCATGGTGATACCGGGGACGTTCAGGCCCTTGAGCGCCACCTCCGCGCCCACGCCGGGCGGGGTCGGGCCGATCTCGATGGCCTCGCCCGGATCGCCGACATCGCGGCGGCCGTCGGCGATGGTCGTCACGCCCAGCACCAGATCCTCGGCCACCGGGCCCTTGCCCGCGCCGATCTGCGTGGCGATGTCACCGACGATCACCGCGCCCTGCGAGAAACCCGCCAGAACGTAAGTGGTGAGCGGGCATTGGGCGGCGGTCTGCGCAAGCTTGTCGGTGGCCCGCTTGGCGCCCTCGGAACGACTGTTGTTGTAGGAGGACTGCCCGTCCGGCGGAATGGCGACCGGATTGGAGAACTGCGCCACGTACGGGACGGTGTAGACCTCGACCCGCTCATCGGGGAACTTGGCCCGAATCGGGTTGGAGATGTTCAACATCAGCGACGCCGGGTTCGCGGCCGGGCTGTAGGGGTCGTCGTGGCTGTTCGACTCCCAGGTGCCCGGTACGGACAGCATGAGCACGTCCGGGCAGGTGGCCGGCTGCGAACTCGGACGGGGCGGGGCCGGCGGCTTGGGGCCGGGCAGCCGCAACCGCCCGGCCAGCAGGTACCACAGCAGCAGCGCCACCACGACCACGATCACGATCGCGGCGATGGCGAGCAGCAGGCAACCCACTGGTCGCGACCGGGTTTGTCCGATTCGGCGTCGCGTCGTCACTTGTTGCAGTAGCTCTTCGAGGCGACGTCGTAGTAGATCTTGCCGGCCTGCTCGACCGTCATCTTGGACGGATCGAAGGACGGATCGGAACCGGCGATCGCGGTCACGTAGGTGATGATCTGATCCTGCGGGGCGTTCTCCGACTTACCCTGGCACACCAGATTGGCCGCGGTGACGGCGATGTCCGGGGAACCCGGGGTGATACCGGCCTTCTTCAGGTCGTCGAGGAAGCTCTTCTCCTTGTCCGACAGCGCCGGGGAGCCGTTCGGGGTGGTGATGAACTGGCTCGGCACCGGCGCCGGGCGCTCGGCCGTGGAGCTGGGAGTCCCGGCATCCGGCGCGGCCTGCGGAGCCTGCTGGTCCGTGGACGGCGCGGCGTCGCCCGGGGTGGCGGGCGCGGCGGCCGTGGTCTTGGTCGTGGTGAGCGTGGGCGTGCTCTTGGCGGTCGAGTCGTTGCTACCACAGGCGGCGAGCAGTCCAGCGGCGGCGAGGGCGGCCACCACGCCGAATACCTTTCCACGGGTACCGTGCATCAATTTGCTTCCTATATCTGTCCAGGGGCAAGAGGTCGTCCCCAGGCTAGCCGCAACCCGGGACGGAGTCCCGGGCCACAACGGAACCACATCCACTTCTTAGGGCCGATCAGGGCGGTTCGGCCGGAAAGTCTCAGTTGGGACGGACCTCCGGACCCAGCGCCGGAATGGGCGCGGGCTGCGCGGGATCGGCAGGTGGGGGCTCGGGTGCCGGGGCCGGAGCCGCCGCGGGTGCCGGTGCCGGAGCCGCCGCGGGTGCCGGTGCCGGAGCCGCCGCGGGTGCGGGTGCCGGAGCAGGTGCGAGGGTCGCGGCCGGCGCGGCAGGAGTGGCGGGGGCGGCGGCCGGGGTCGCCGGCACCGGGACCGGGACCTCGGGGGCGGGGGCCGGCGGCAGCGGCAGGGCGGGCAGGCCCGGCAGCGGGAGTGCGGGCTGCTGGGCGGCCGGCCGGGCCGGGTCCGGCTTGGGTTGCTCGGCGCCGGGGATGGCGATCGGGCGGCCGTCGAGGGTGGCCGCCGCGGCCCGGCCGTCGCGGATGGTGATGGTGCCGCCCTGGAAGGTCTGCTGGGCGCCGCCCGGGGTCGGGCTCTCGTCGGAGATCGGGTAGCCGAGCGGTCCGTTCTCGAATCCGGTTGCGCCCCAGGCGTCCATGATCGGACCGGCCCGCACGCCCCAGGCGCCCGAGAGCGGGCTCCAGTAGACATTGCCGCCCTCGAACCCGGACCAGCGGCCGAAGTCGCGCACCGGCTGCTCACCCGAGGTCGGGAAACCGTAAGGGCTGTTCTCGAATCCGAGCTGCGCGTACTTGCCCAGGATCAGGCCCTGCACCAGGTGCGCGCCGGTCCTGGCGCTGAAGTACATGGGCCCGTTCTCGAAACCCTGTACCGCGCCGTCCTTCTGGGGCGTCCGGGCCTCCTGGCCGGTGGGGTACCCGGCCGGGCCACGCTCGTAGCCCTGCCTGGCCCATTCGTCGAGGATGGCCCCGCGCACCGCCTGCGCACCGGTCTGCGGGGTCCAGTAGATCGACCCGTGCTGGAACGGCTGCAGTCGGCCGCGGCCGTCGGGCAGGCCGCCCTCGCCCGCGATCGGGAAGCCCAGAGCGCTTGCCGCCGCGCCCAGTCCGCCATAGCTGCCGCCGATCGCACCCGCGACCGGCTGGGCGCCGGTGGCCGGCGAGTAGAACACCTTGCCGCCGCGGAAGTCCTGGGCCACGCCGCCGGACAGCGGGTACTCCGCGGTGAGGCAGTCACCGAGCCAGGAGTTGCCCTGCGCCACCGGCGCGATCGCGCCACCGGTCCTGCAGTCGACGGGGGTCGCGTCCACGCCCAGCGCGGTGGCCGTCTGCGGCCAGGCCTGGCGCATCTCGAAATCCCAGTACGGCCAGGTGTGGGTGCCGGACGGGCGGTAGTTCACCGAGACGGGGATGTTCAGTTTGTCGAGTTTGGCCACGAAGTTCTGGCTGCTCAGCCGGGACAGCACTTCGAGTCCCAGGCCCGCGTAATTGCTTGTGATGCCCGGAACGTCGGAGAGCGGGTCGGTCGTGCCCGCGACGCCGTTGCCGCTGGAGACGTAGAGGGCCACGCCCTTGAGCTTGTCGGCCAGCTCGTAGGGGTCGTGTTCCTTCCAGGCCGGGCTGCCCGGCGGGCCGAACATCTTCGCCGAGTCGAAGCCGCCCGCGTCGTGCATGGCGAAGTCGACCGCCTGGGGCATACCGAGCGAGGTCAGGGTGAGAAAGCCGGAGTAGGACGCGGCCGAGCGGACCCAGCCGGGATTGCGGGCGGCCAGCATCATGGCCGCGGTGCCGCCCATCGAGAGTCCCTCCACCGCACGCGCATCGGTGGCGCGGAACTGGCTCTCCAGCAACGGCGGGAGCTCCTTCACCAGGAAGGTCTCCCACTGGTAGTTGTGGCCGTTGTCGGGGGCCAGCCAGTCGGCGTAGAAGCTGGACTGGCCGCCGATCGGCAGCACCACCAGGGCATTCTTGTCGGCGTAGAAGCCGGCCGCGCCCGCCTCCTTGGTCCAGCCGTTCTCGTCGTCGGTGGCCCGCAGACCGTCGAGCATGTAGACGACGGGGAACCTGGCATCCGGCTTGGCGTTCCAGTCACGCGGCAGCAGCAACTGGACTTCGACGGGTGCGCCGGTGGCCGGCGAATTCACCCACAGGGCGACCCGGTGGTCGTTGAGCCACGACATCTTCTGGATGGACGCCGCGGGTGCGGCGGGCGCATCCGGCGCGGCGCTTGCTGGTCCGCACTGCGCGAAAGTGCCCGCGGCCAGCGGAAACAGCGCCGCTACAGCACATGCCATCCAGCGCATGCGCCTGCTTTTGATCCCACGGACAACTCTAGCCACACAAGTGTTGTACCTCCGCAAGCCCGCGAGTCCCGGCAGGACACACGGAAACGGACAGTTCCACAGCAAACGTCCAGTTGTCGACCCGCCTCCCCACATCTTCAGCGCACAGCCGCGAGCCGTCGGCGTCCCGCACGCGTTCCGGCGGTCAGATGGCAAACCGATTTCGTACCCCGGAGTTACCCCGACCGTCACGAAATCAGCTGCCACGTCGGCATCCGTCCGGAATCAAACCCCCAGTGCGGCGAGGATGTCGGGGCGGGCGGTGGCCAGCTGGTCCTGCCAGTAGGGCCATGAATGGGTGCCCTGGACCTGGAGGTTGTAGTGGGCGCCGATGCCGAGCTGGGTCATCCGGCCCACGAACGAGAGGGTGTTCACCATCGACAGGGCCTCCAGCGCAACGGCATTCGCGGTGTTGAAGATGCCGACGGGGGAGTCCGGGTGGTCGTGCGGGCCGAGCACGCCCCACGATGCGGAGATGAACATGGGCAGGTTGCGGAGCTGCGGTGCGAAGACGAACGGGTCCATGCGCAGCCACTGCGGGCTCCACGGCCAGGCCATCGAATCGACATTGAAACGGCCGGCGTCGAGCATGGCGATGCGGATGGCCTCGCGCATGCCGGGCGCGGAGATGTTCAGGTAGCCCGAGAACGAGGAGGCGTGCTTGAACTGGTCGCGGTGATAAGCGGCCAGCGCCAGGGCCGCCGACCCGCCCATGGACAGTCCGGCCACCGCATTGTTGGTCCGGGAGACGCCGTAGCCCTCGAGGAAGGCGGGCAGCTCGTCGGTCAGGAAGGTCTCCCACCGGTAGGTGAACTTCTGCCCGTTGGTGTTCGAAGGCGATCGCCAGTCGGTATAGAAGCTGGACTGCCCGCCGACCGGCATCACCAGGGTGACATTGTCATTGGCGAATTGCTGCAGGGCATTGGTCTCGAAGCTCCAGGCATTGGAGTCGTCGCGGGCGCGCAGGCCGTCGAGCAGGTACAGCGCCGCGCCGCCGCCGTGCGCGGCCCACTGCACCTGCACCTTGATCGGGCCCATGCTGGAGGGCACCATCAGCTCCTCGAAGCCGCCCTCGCGGGCGCGGTGCTGAGGATGCGCGGGCATGGCGAGGGCGGGCGCCGCCAGCGCCGGGAGCGCCAGCACGGCCGCGGCGACCGCGAGGGCGCGCCGCCAGCCGCGTCTGACGCGGGCGCGTCCGGACATCCGAATCGAACCGTGCTGCGGGCATGACGAAGCGCCCTGTACTGCCATAGAGATCGATCTCCTGAACCGCAGGGGGAACCACACCGACGTGACGGGAGTCACGGACAACGGTGCACTCTACCGTCGATCCGGAGGTAATCGGCGGGTATCCGGTTCAGCTGGCGTGTATCTCGGCCCTGCCGTCGTGGAAAACGATGGTGCCGTGCTGGAAAGCCTGCTGTGCTCCGCCCGGTATGGGCGTTTCATCGGAGGTGGGAAAGCCGAGTGCGCCAGCGGGTCCCGCCGCCCCCGCGTACGCGCCGCCGATCATGCCGCCCACCGGATGCGCGCCGGTGGCCGCCGACCACACCACCCGCCCGCCCCGGAAGTCCTGCGCCGCACCACCGGCCACCGGATACTCCGTGGTCAGGCAGTCGCCCAGCCACGACTTCGCCAGCGCCACAGGCGCAATCGCGCCCGCGGCGGCGCAGTCCGGCTTGGTCGCCTCCACGCCCAGCGCGGCGGCCGCCTGCGGCCAGGACTGCCGCATCTCGAAATCCCAGTACGGCCAGGAATGCGTGCCGGAGGGCCGGTAGTTCACCTGCACCGGAATGCTGAGCTTGTCCAGCTTGGCCACGAACTGCTGAGAAGAGAAGCGCGACAGCACTTCCAGCGCCATGCCGACCCAGTTGGTGCTCACGCCCGGAACCCCGGCCGGAATATCGTGGACGCCCGCCAGGCCGCTGCCGCTGGACACATACAGGCTGAGGCCCTTCAATTTTTCCGCGAGCGCGTAGGGATCGTGCGATTCCCATTCCGCGTCGGTGGGCGGGCCGTACATGGCGTCGGCGTTGTAGCCGCCCGCGTCCCGCATGGCGTACGCGATCGCCTGCGGCATACCGAGACTCGTCAGCGTGAGGAAGCCGGAGAAGGACGCGGCGTAGCGCACGAATCCGGGATTGCGGGACGCCAGCGCCATGGCCGCGGTGCCGCCCATGGAGAGCCCGGTCAGGCCGCGCACATTCGTGGTGCGCCAGTCGCGGTCCAGCAGCGGCGGTAATTCCCTGGTGAGGAAGCTTTCCCACTTGTAGGTCTTGCCGTTGTCGGGCTGCTTCCAATCGGAATAGAAGCTGGCCGCGCCGCCGACGGGCAGCACCACCGTGATGTTCTTGTCGGCGTAGAAGCCTTCCGCCCCAGCGTCTTTGGTCCACCCGCTCTGATCGTCACCCGCGCGCATACCGTCGAGCAGGTAGAGCACGGGAAATTTGCTGTCCGGCTTGGCTTTCCAGTCTCTGGCCAGCAGCAGTTGCACCTGGATCCGGGTGCCCATGGCGGGGGAATCCACCCACAGGGCGACACGTCTGTCGCTCAGCCACACCACATTTCGAATATCGGGCTTGGTGGGTTTCGCGGGTTCACCCGCTGGTGGAGCGCCCCCCGGTTCCGCGAATGCCGTTGCGCCCCCACCGGCAACCCCACCCGTCAGCAAGGCCGTCGTGGCTACCGCGAGCGCGACCACCCCTCTGCGGCCGCCGCTCCCCCATCTACCAATTGCCACAGCTGTCACAGTAGGTTTCTACCGCGTCGCGGCGAATGATGGGGAGGCATAAAAGAACCGGCCATCCTGTCGGATGGCCGGTTCATTCGTTCACGCTATCGCCCGGGGCGAGCAGCGGTTGTTCCTACTAGGCGAGACCCAGCGCGCTCAGCATCTGCGGGCGGGCCTTCACCAGCTCGTCGTGCCAGTAGCGCCATTTGTGGGTACCGGTCGCGGTGAAGTCGAACTGGGCCGGAACGTTGATCTGCCCCAGCCGCGCCTGGAAGGCACGGGTGTTCACGCTCGCCAGCGCCTCCAGCGCGATGGCGTTACCGGTGTTGAAAACGTCTGCGGCGGAACCGACGCCGTCGTACGGGCCGGGGATGCCGTTACCGGACGAGATGTACATCGGCAGACCCTTGAGCTGCGGCGCGAACACGAACGGGTCCATGCGCAGCCAGGCCGGGCTCCACGGCGCGGCCATCGAGTCGACATTGAAGCGGCCGGCGTCCAGCATGGCCAGGCGGATGGCCTCACGCATGCCCGGCGCGGACAGGTTCAGGTAGCCCGACATCGAGGTGGCCTGCTTGAACATGTCGCGGTGGTAGGCGGCCATCATGAGGGCGGCCGAACCACCCATGGACAGACCCGCGATGGCGGTGTTGTTGCGCGAAACACCGTAGCCGGAAAGGAAATCGGGGAGCTCCCTGGTCAGGAAGGTCTCCCATTTGTAGGTGTACTTCTGGCCGTTGGTGTTGGACGGCGACACCCAGTCGGCGTAGAAGCTGGACTGACCACCGACCGGCATGATGACGTTCACGTCGTCGTTGGCGAAGATGCCGGGGGCGTCGCCCTCATCGGCATTGGCCCACGCATTGCGATCATCGCGGGCGCGCATGCCGTCGAGCATGTAGACCGCGGAGCTGCCACCGTTCTTGGCCCACTGCACCTGGACCTTGATCGGACCCATGCTGGACGGCACCATCAGCTCTTCGAAGCTGCCCGGAATACCGCGGTGCATCGGGCCGAACGCCGGGGCGGCCGAGGCGATGGACGGGACGGCCAGGGAGGTGGTCGGGACTGCGAGCGCCGCCGCGGTTACGGTGGCCGCGACAAGCCGTGTGCGCCAAGCACTCTGCGCACGGCGTCGCGACGAAACTCCTCCCGGCACGGCAGACCTGCCGAAACGCATGGATATTGCTCCTTCTCTACCGCAGCACTGCGCTGCTGCGGTGTCTTAAGTTGTCAATCGCGTACCCCCGGCATGACAAAGCCATGCGCGGACATGCGCAATCACCGCTCACAGCGAATCCCGACACTTCCCTGTGAGTGAAGCGCTACCACGGGTTGGTCAACACTTGCTCGCTGGAGGGTATTCGACGCTCCGAGCGGTTGGCAAGGCCACGCTAATGAGTGGCTGGTTCAGTGAATCAACTCAGTCACTATCGCATACGACCGTAATGGTGCGGTGACCATATCGCGAATCCCTCGTGATGTCGCGGCGACGTGCAAATCCCTTACGCCGCAAGGAAGCTTGGCGGTTTCGCTCAGCCGAGGTTGGCGCTCAGGTCCGGCAGCATCTTGTAGACCTGATCCGACCAGTAGGGCCACGCGTGCACACCCTCGGCGGTGTAGTCGAACACCGCATTGCTGGGGCCCAGGGAGTCCATGCGCGCCTGGAACGCGCGAGTATTCGTAAGCGCTATGGATTCCAGACCCATCCCGACCGTCACGTTGTACGCGTCCAGCGGGGTTTGCACGACATCCCGCGCGCCCGGAACACCGCTGCCGCTGGAGATCCACATCCTGGTGCCGTTGTCCCGCAACATCGGCGCGATTTCGAAAGGATCGTTGCGCAGCCACAATTCGCTCCAGGGCGGCCCCCACATGTCGTCGATGTTGAAGCCGCCCGCGTCCAGCAGCGCCGCCCGCAGGGCCTCCCGCATGCCCGGGCCCGATATGTTCAAATAGCCGGAATACGATCCGGCATAACGGAACTGATCCGGATGATAGGCCGCCAGCACCAGCGCCGCACTGCCGCCCATGGACAGCCCGAACACCCCGTTCCCGCGCGGATTGAAGCCCAGCCGGGCGGCCAGCGCCCGGCGCAGGTCCCGGGTCAGGAAGGTCTCCCAGGCATACGGCACGGTCTGGCCATTGGTATCGGACGGGGCCACCCAATCCGAATAGAAGCTGGACTGGCCGCCCACCGGCATCACCACATTGATGTTCCATGCGGTGAGCGCCCGCTCGATATCGGTGTTGATCTCCCAGCCGGAAAGGTCGTTGCGGGCGCGCAATCCGTCCAGCGCGTACACCACGCGGCGGGTATTGCCGTCATGGGCGCGGAAGATGCGCGACTTGATCGGGCCCATGTCGGAATCGACCCAGAAGTCGTAACCGCCCGGATCGAATGACGCATGCGCGGGCGCCATCCCTCCGATTGTCCCAGCCAGCGGAACCGTCACCGCCACAGCCAAAACGGCCAAAACCGCCCGGACCGAACCGGTCATTGACCGCTGCACCCACTCGCGTACCCGAACAGACCGCATCGACTCGCCTTTCACGAGCGTGGTCTCCGATGACCACATCCGAAATGCAGAAGCTGTTGTCGCAGGATCTTTCTTAGGCGCATATTCGGAGTCGCCGGGCAGCGAAACACCCCCCGCGACCAAACCGTGATGGATCACCACCCCGGTGCGGAACACACGACGGCCGCCGTCCACGAGGACGGCGGCCGCTTCCGGGAGTCGGGTCTATCCGATGTGCGCGGACATATCCGGGATCATTCGATAGGCGTCGTCCTGCCAGTTCGTCCAGGCGTGCAGCCCGGTGGCCGGAAAGTCCCAGACAATGTTCTGCGCGCCCAGGGAGAGCATGCGGACCTGGAAAGCGCGAGTATTGGCCAGCGCCAACGTTTCCAGCGGCGCGCCGCGGATCAGCCGGTCGGCCGCCACGCCGAGCGGGATGTTCAGATCGTCGGGCCTGGGCGCGCCACTGCCGGCGGAGATCCACATCCGGGTGTTGTTGGCGATCAGGGTGGGCGCGAAGACGAACGGGTCCATGCGCAGCCACTGGGGCCCCCACGGCGGAGCCATGGAGTCCACGTTGTAGCCGCCCGCGTCGAGCATGGCGCCCCGGATGGCCTCGCGCATACCGGGCGCCGAGATGTTCAGGTAGCCGGAGTACGAACCGGCGTAGCTGAAGAAGTCGGGGTGGTACGCGGCCAGGCTGAGCGCGGCGCTGCCGCCCATCGACAACCCGAACACGCCGTTGCGATAGGGATTGAAGCCCAGGCGGTTCTGCAGCTCCCAGCGCAGATGGTTGGTGAGGAAGTCTTCCCAGGTGTAGCGGTAGCTCTTGCCCGGGCCGCCGCCCATGGACTCGGTGATGCCCGACCCGGTGCTGTAGGCCGCGGATCCGGTGCCCGGCGCGGCGCCGAAGAACGAGCTGGGCGCATCCCAGTCGGCGTAGAAGCTGGACTCGCCGCCGATCGGCATCACCACATTGATGTTCTGATCCGCCATCACCTCGGCGACATTGGTGTTGATCTCCCAGCCGCTCAGATCCTGCTGGGCGCGCATCCCGTCCAGGACGTAGGCGACGCGCTGAGTATTGCCGTCGCGAGCGCGCAGGACACGGGTCTTGATCGGGCCCATGCTCGGCGAATCGACCCAGAAATCGAAGATGGCCGGGTCGAACGCCGCGGTGGCCGGTGGCGATTCGATCACCGCCATCAGGGGAACCAGCAGGGCGGCAGCGGCGACGCCCAATACCTTCCGTGTGAAGCCTCGAACCCGCATCGACCCAGCCCTTCTCGGTTTGAGCAGAACATTGATCACGCAGAACAGATCTTCGCTACAAACTGAGTATCGGATGCCCAACTGGGCGTGTCCCGTGCGGTCGCTACGGCGAGTCGCGAATCGATCCTCAACGATTCGGTACCGCGCCCTCAACGATCCAGAGCCACGCGCAGGCCTCCCTGCCATTTCCGCCGCGTATCCCTGGCGATCCAGGACAGGGTGGCGAGACATGCGAAAAGCCCCCGCCTGAGCAGGCGGGGGCTTTCTGCAGCGTGGAGACCCGGCGCTGTCAGCCGATGTTGGCCGAGAGATCCGGCAGCATCCGGTAGACCTCGGCGTTCCAGTTGTTCCAGTTGTGGACACCGGTCCCCGGGAAGTCGTAGGTGACGTTGCCGGCGCCCAGGGACGCCATCCGAGCCTGGAAGGCACGGGTGTTCGCCAGGGCGAGAGCCTCGAGCGGCATGCCCTGGATCACCGACATCACGCCCGAGACATCACCCGCGCCGGGAATCGCGCTCGCGGCCGAGATCCACAGGCGAGTGTTGTTGTCCTTCAGGCGCGGCGCGAAGACGAACGGGTCCATGTGCAGCCACTGCGGGCCCCACGGCGGAGCCATGGAGTCGACGTTGTAGCCGCCGGCGTCGATCATGGCCAGGCGGATGGCCTCACGCATGCCGGGCGCGGAGATGTTCAGGTAGCCGGAGTACGAGCCCGCGAAGCTGAACTGATCCGGGTGGTAGGCGGCCAGGGTCAGCGCGCCGGAACCACCCATGGAGAGACCGAAGACGCCATTGCGAGTGCGGCTGAAGCCGAGCCGGCTCTGCAGCGCGCTGGGCAGGTCCTGGGACAGGAAGGTCTCCCAGGTGTAGCGGTAGCTCTTGCCGGGGCCGCCGCCCAGGATCTGGAGGGCGCCCGAGCCCGACGACGAGCCCGAGGCCGAGCCGGAGCCCAGCTTGGCGGAGCCGGAGGAAGAGCCGGCGCCGTCACCCACGCCGAGCACGCTGCTGGGCGCGTTCCAGTCGGCGTAGAAGCTGGACTGGCCGCCGATCGGCATCACCACATTGATGTTCGCCGCGGTCAGCGCGTGCGCGATGTCGGTGTTGATCTCCCAGCCGCTCAGGTCCTGCTGGGCGCGCATGCCGTCGAGGGCATAGACGACGCGGGAGGTATTGCCATCGGCCGCGCGGAAGACGCGCGACTTGACCGGGCCCATGGACGCCGAGTCGACGTAGAAGTCGAACCCGTCGGGGTCCAGTGCCGCGTTCGCTGTGCCGACGCCGACCGCCGACACCCCGAACGGCAGTGCAATCGCCAGCGCCAATCCGACCACGGAATTCTTGAGCCAACCGCGGGATCTGTGACGTCTATCGCCTCGCATTTATTTGTCCGGCCTTTCCGGTCGTTCGGTCTCACCGTGTGCTCGTAACCACGTTTGAGGTCTCGGCGACCCTATCGTGCCCGGGCCAACGAGACGTTATCCGATCGTGACAAAAGTGACGAGCGCCACTGTCGATGAGGAATGTGGCGCACATCAGCGCCAGCTTGCGACTCGAGAGTCGAATTCCGCCCCCGCAGACTCATGCACATCAACTATCACTCCATACTGCGCGAATCACACTGCGCAACTTCAGCATCCCCGATAACACAAGGCGAATATCCAAGGCGCGCTGCGTCTCTCGAAATTCTCAGAGAATTCACCGCCGACCGCCCCGGCTCACCCGATGTTCGCGGACAGGTCCGGGAGCATCCGATTCAGCTCGGCTTCCCAATTGCGCCAGTTGTGCACGCCGACGGCCGGGAAGTCGTAGACGACATTGCCGCCACCCAGCGCCGCCCAGCGGGCCTGGAAGGCCTTGGTGCCGACCAGCGCCACCGCTTCGATGCCCATGGCCTCGATGGTCGAGGCATTGATGGCGTCGGTGGACGCGGGCAGGCCGCTGCCCGCCGAGATGAACATCTTGGTGCCGTTGGCCTTCAGCTTGGGCGCGAACTGGAACGGATCCAGGTGCTGCCACTTCAGGTCCTTCGGCCCGGCCAGCGCGTCGATGTTGTAGCCGCCGGCGTCCACCATGGCCAGCCGGACGGCGGTGCGCATTTCGGGCAGCGACAGGTCCAGCGCACCGGACAGCGAACCGGCGTAGGCGAATTGGTTCGGGTGGAAGGCCGCCATCATCAGCGCGGAACCGCCACTCATGGACAGGCCGAAGATGCCGTTGCGAGTCGTGCTGAAGCCCAGGCGATCCCGTAGCGCGTTGGGCAGATCGGTGGTGAGGAAGGTTTCCCACCTGTAGGTGTAGGACTTGCCGGGACCGCCGGAAAGTACCTGGGTGGCACCGGATCCGGACTGCACGGAGGCGGTGCCCGCCGGCATGCCGAGGAAGGTGCTCGGCGAGTTCCAGTCGGCGTACCAGCTGGATTGGCCGCCGACCGGCATGACGACATTGATATTGGCGGCCGTCAGCGCGTGCGCGACATCGGTATTGATCTCCCAGCCGTTGTCGTCCTCGCGCGCGCGTTCACCGTCCAGCGCGTAGACAACCCGGTTGGTATTGCCGTCTGCCGCACGGAAGACGCGTGACTTGATCGGGCCCATGCTGGAATCGACGTAGAAGTCCATCCCGTCCGGACTGAAGGCGGCCTGCGCGGCGGGCGCGCCCAGGACCGATACCCCCATCGGCACCATGGTCGCCAATGCCAAGGCCAGCACCGACTTTCGCAACCAGCTCCGCGCCCCACCCTGAACCGTCACGCCCCGCATATTCGGCCTTCCGTCCGTGCGCCCCGGGCCTCCCTGTCCGCCCGCCCGGGTTCGTATTGCGACAACCGTTGCCGCACAGCAGGTTTCTGGTCGGCGCCGGGAGTACTCGCGGAGCTTATCGCGAAACCCGCGCCGGGGTGTTACCAAATCGAGATAGCTAACCACAACTCACACCCCTGAACGTGACGTTTCGGTCAAACCCCCTCACGGACAAGCGAAGACCCCGCATCCGGACCGGATGCGGGGTCTTGTCATACGGGCAGCGCGCGGATCACCTCGGTGGCGCGGGCGGCGCCGGCTGCGTCGGATCCTCCAGATGGCAGCGCTGGATCTCGTACTTCGGCACCCGGTCGATGCGGTACTTCGCGAAGTCGAACGCCTGCATCAGGTTGTGCCGCCAGCGGTCGAAGGTCAGCGGCGCCCGCGAGGAGGCCAGCATCGCCTGAGTATCCGGGCAGGACAGCGCCGTTCGGGCCTGGTCGCTCCACTTCTCGTCCAGGAACCACGGCATCCACGGGTGCCGGTCCACCATGCCGGTGTCCACGACCACCCAGTCGGGGTAGAGGTTCTTGTCGTGCCCGATGCGGCCGTCGGTGAGCCGATCGGTATGCGAGGCAAGCGGATACGCCAGACCCATCTGGTCGATGACACGCACGTCCAGCGGGACGTTCATGCTGGTCATGCCCAGATTCAGGAAGAAGACCACGTGCTCGCCATTGCCCTCCGGCACCGGCGCGGGCACCAGGTACCAGTTCATGAACGACGGCGAGTTGAGCAGCAGTGCCCCGTCCGGCGAGTTGGCGATGTCCCGGACCATGGCGCGCATGCGCGGATAGTCCAGGTAGTCCTCGGCGCGGATCGGGTGGTCGTGCCCGGTATTGAGCACGTAGTAGATGCGCTCGTCCACAATGCCGTTGGCGCGGATCTTGGTCCCGGTGGTGATGGCGGTGGTGTTCGCCGCGAACAGCGCCCAGCCCGCCGTGCCCACGAAGGCGGCCGCCACCAGTACGAAAGCCCAGTCCAGGCCGCGCATTCCGGACTCACCCCGGCCGAAGCCCCGCGCGGGCCGCAGCGGCAGCACCGACACCGGCAGGAGCAGCAGGAACAGCTGCGGCAGCAGCATGCGGCCGTGCATGAAGTCGCCGCCGACGCGAACCTCGTAGACGGTGAGCAGCACACCGCTGCCGACCATGAGCGTCACGATCGCGGCGGGGGTGCGCAGCCACCCGCTGAAGCGGTGAATCCGCGTGCGCCAGTTCTCGTCTCCGGCGCCGGCGGTCGCGTCCGCGGCGGCCGGATGCTCGGCCCGGTGCTGCCGGACCAGCACGATCGCGGCGATCGCCAGCACCAGCAGCGGCAGCCACAACCAGTACGGACCCACCAGGTCCCACAGGTAGATGACGCCCTGGTGCCACTTCGCGCCACCGGCGTCCTTGGCCACGGCGGTATTCGGATAGGGAAGGCCGTAGTAGCCCATCCGCCAGATCTGGTATCCCAGCGGCACCAGGCCGGCCACCGCCACCACCAGGCAGCGGAAAACCCAGGGCCGCAGCCGGGTTTGCGGCACCGGCGCGCAGAACAGGATCAGCAGCGCCAGGCCGCCGACCACCGTCATCTCCGGCCGCACCAGCGGCGCCAGCCCGGCGAAGAACACCAGGCCGAAAAAGCCTGCGGGACGGACCTGTTCGGCCTGACTCCAGCGAATCAGCCCCCACCACAGCACCGCCAGCCAGAAGATGACCAGGCAGTTCTCCAGTCCGGAGGTGGCGTAGTCGCGGGCCGGGGGCAGCGCGATGTAGACCAGCGCGCCCGCGGGCACCAGCAGCGCGGACCGGGTGCCGCCCCACAGCCGGGCCGCGCCCAGCATGGCGAACACCATGGCCAGCACCGAGAGCGTGAGCGTGATGCCGAGCACCACGTACTCCAGCCGCAGGTGCGTGAGCCAGCTGAAGAACCAGACGACGTAGGTCCAGGCCGCGCTGGTATTGGTCTCGACGCGTTCGCCCGGATTGAAGACCGGACCGTTGCCCGCCATCAGGTTTCGCACCGTGCGCAGGACGATCAGGCCGTCGTCGGCGATCCAGCGCCGCTGCCACGCGCCGGCCGCGAACAGCGTCGCGGTCAGCACGATCCCACCGATGAACGTGGCGCGGGATAGTCGCGAGAAGCGTGCGGAGGCATCCGCACGCCGACGGGCGCGACCGACCGGCAATTGTGCCGTCGGCGCGCCCGTCTCTCGCTCTTCTCCCTCTACCACGTCAGGTGAGATAGACAGCGACACCCAGGGCTCCGATCAAGGCGACTGCGAGGAACTGGAGGACACGGTCCCCCAGGGCGATCTCTTCCGGCTCACCCGCTTCGCCGCCGTCGACGTCCACCGCGTACCGCATGATGGCGATGACGAACGGAATCATGGAAATGGCGAACCAGATGGTGTCCTTGGCGCGATCCTGCTCGAACGCCCACAGACCGTAGAACACGACGACAGCGGTGGCCGACAGGGTCCAGACGAAACGCAGGTAGGTCGGCGTGTAGTACTCCAGCGACTTCCGGATCTTGGCGCCGGTGTCGAGCGCGATCTTCAGCTCGGCGTAACGCTTTCCGGCCGCCATGAACAGCGAGCCGAACGCCATGATCAGCAGGAACCACTGGGACAGACGGATATCCGAGGAGACGCCACCGGCGACCGCGCGCAGCAGGAAGCCCGAGGACACGATGCAGATGTCCAGCACCGCCTGGTGCTTGAGACCGAAGCAGTAGGCCAGCTGGATGCCGATGTACACCGCCATCACCACGGCCAGATGCCAGTTCGCGGTGAAGGACAACAGGATCGAGCCGAGCAGCAGCACCGCCGATAGCCCGTAGGCCAGGTTCAC
This sequence comes from Nocardia sp. NPDC004711, assembly GCF_053601595.1. Lineage (NCBI taxonomy): Bacteria > Bacillati > Actinomycetota > Actinomycetes > Mycobacteriales > Nocardiaceae > Nocardia > Nocardia sp. NPDC004711. The sequence continues at coordinate 26,365 of NZ_JBSGCB010000006.1, forward strand.
CGGCACCACGCCGGCCGCGATGGGCCGGAAACGCTTGGTCGGGTGCGCCCGGTCGGCCTCCACGTCGAGCGCGTCGTTGACCAGGTAGATGCCCGAGGCGGCCATGCAGAACACCACGAAGGCGATGGCGACGTGCCCGAGCACCGACAGGTCGGTGATCACGAGCGTGCCGCCGGCGGTCTTCCCGGCGGCCAGCGGCGCGGCGAGCACCAGCACGTTCTTGATCCACTGCCGGGGGCGCATGGCCTTGATCAAGCCGCCGCCCAACGTCTTCGGCGGTCCCTTGATGACCGCCTCTGCCAGGTCGGTGGTGGTCGGCTCTTCGCTCATGTCAACGGTGGCTCTTTCCTGGGCTGTCACTTGGCGAGTCTCTTTTCGGCGGCGAGCACGGCTGCGGCTGATGCTGCGCCCAGCGCGGAACCCGCGAGCACGTCGGAGGGGTAATGCACGCCGAGGACGACCCGGGAGAGCAGCATCGGCGGGACGAGCACCGCAGGCAAGGGTAGCCCGGTGAGCCTGCCCAGCAACACAGCCGCCGCCGTGGTGGAGGTGGCGTGCGAGGACGGGAAGCTGAGCTTCGACGGCGTCGACACGTTGACCTGCACGGACGGATCGTGCGGGCGGGGTCGGCGGACGATGCGCTTGATGACCACCGAGGCCGCGTGCGCGCCGAACGCGCCGACCGCCACGCCCGCCCACTGGCTGCGGCGCGGCTTGTCGAGCAGCGCTCCGGCCGCGGCGATGCCCAGCCAGCCCAGCGAGTGCTCACCGAAATGCGACATACCGCGCGCGGCCTTGACGACCGCCGGATGCTGCCCGATGGTGCCCTGCACCAGGTTGATGATCTTGACCTCGGCCGGGGACGCGACCGGGGCCGCCGGCGCGTCCGGGACCACGTGCAGGCCGCGGTCCGGGCCGGAAGCAGTATGAGCAGCGGTCATTTGGGTTCGTTTCCTGATTCAGTATCGATACCGAAGACGTTCTCCCACGCGGCCTTGCTCGTGAGCTGCGCGTGCGCGCGACGGTACTGCTCGCGCACCTCCGGGAAGCGCTCGGCCAGCTCCTTGCGCAGGCGCATCGCTTCCTTGAACAGCTCCATGGCCTTTCGCGGATCCCGCTTACGGTAGACGACGCCGCGGCCGTCGGCAGTGGTAACGGTGACACCGTCCACCTGCGAGAGCAGGAACCAGCGCGCGTCCAACGTGGGCACGTTCAGCTGCGGGGTCTCATGGTGCTTCGGGTTGGCCTTGCGGAAGTTGTGCAGCACGCCCTTGCCGAGCCGGGCCACCTTGGCGATCGGATTGCCCGGCTCGCCGACCGCGCCCACCTCGGCGTGCGAGGCCAGCGGCAGTTCGGTGGAGGACGGCACGACCACCGCGTCCGGGTACTCCTTGCGCATGGCGTGCACCTTGCCCAGCGCGGTCGGCAGCAGCTCGAACAGCTTGTCCGGTCCGGCCAGGTAGTCGCGGATCGCCTCGTTCTGGATGGCGACGGTCGAATACTCCAGGCACAGCAGGTGTTTCAGCGTGGCCTTGATGGTGTTGACCACCATCGGCCGGCCGTCGTTGGGCAGGTGCAGCGACGCCACCACCAGGCGGTTGCGCAGGTGGAAGTAGGCCTGCCAGTCGATGGCGTCGTCCTTGTCGGACCAGGCCATGTGCCACACCGCCGCACCCGGCAGGGTGACGGTCGGGTAGCCGTGTTCGCGTGCGCGCAAACCGTATTCGGCGTCGTCCCACTTGAGGAACAGCGGCAGCGGCTGCCCGATCTCCTCGGCCACCTGCCGCGGGATGACGCAGGTCCACCAGCCGTTGAAGTCGACGTCGATGCGCCGGTGCAGCAGCTTGGAGTTGTCGCGGTCGCGCAGCGGGTTCTTGGCGAAGTCGTGGTCGTACTCCACGTTCGGGGCCGCGGTCCACATGAAGATGGAGCGGTCCACCACCTCGCCCATGACGTGCAGGTGCGAACGCTCCTGCAGGTTGAGCATCTGGCCACCGGTCAGGATGGGCGACTTGGCGAATCGCGAGAAGGCCAGCGCGCGCAGGATGCAGTCCGGCTCGATCTCGATGTCGTCGTCCATGTAGACGATGTATTCGGCGTCGGTGGTCTCGAGCGCCTCGTACATGACCCGGCTGTATCCGCCGGAACCGCCCAGGTTGGGCTGGTCGTGGATGGCCAGCCGGCCGGCCAGGCGGGCCGCGGCCTCGGTGAAGCCGGGCTCGTCGACCACCTTGCGGGTGCCCTGGTCGGGAATGATGACGGCCTTGATCTTCGCCAGCACCAGCGGGTCGGAGCCGAGGGCGGTCAGGGTTTTCACCGCGTCGGTGGGGCGGTTGAAGGTCGGCATGCCGACGGCGATGCTGCCCTCACCCGGCGCCTCGATCGGCGCGTACCAACCGCCGCTGCGCATTTCGACATGGCTGTCGGTGGTGATGTCGAACCAGATCCAACCGCCGTCCTCGAACGGGCCCAGATCCACCTCGAACTCGACGAAGGCGGCGGCCGCCGCGCCCTCACCGGGCGTGCTGAACTCGTTGCCCTGCACGTGGATTCGCGATCCGTCGGCCTTGGAGCGGTACACGTCCACGCGACCGTGGCCGGACAGCTCCAGCTTCAGCACCACCGACTTCAGCACGCTCCAGCGCCGCCAGTAGCTGGCCGGGACCGCATTGAAGTAGGTGCAGAAGGAGACCTCCGACTCCGCGCCGATGGCCAGCGCGGTGCGCGTAATGGCATGCGCGCGACGGGAATTGGTCTCGGATTCCTCGAGGTACAGCTTGCGCACGTCCAGCGGTTCACCCGGCCGGGGCAGGATGATGCGCTGGAGCAGGGATACGGCGCGAGTCTCGGTGGTCATGTCTTCCCGAGTGAGTTGGGCGGTCATTCGGCGACGTCCACCAGCGGCGCACCGGATTCCAGGTGCGGGCGCAGCACATTGTCGAACATGCTGAGCGCGGCGCCGATGGCCATGTGCATGTCCAGGTACTGGTAGGTGCCCAGGCGGCCACCGAACAGCACCTTGGCCTCGGTGGTCTCGGTCTTGGCGCGCTCCCGGTAGGCCAGCAGCTTGGCCCGGTCGTCGGGGGTGTTGATCGGGTAGTACGGTTCGTCGCCGGTCTGGGCGAAGCGCGAGAACTCGCGCATGATGACCGTCTTGTCGGTCGGGTAGTCGCGCTCGGGGTGGAAGTGGCGCGGCTCGATGATGCGGGTGAACGGCACGTCCGCGTCGTTGTAGTTCATCACCGGGATGCCCTGGAAGTCACCGGTTTCGAGCACCTCGGTCTCGAAATCGATGGTGCGCCAGCCGAGTTCGCCCTCGCTGTAGTCGAAGTAGTGGTCCAGCGGGCCGGTGTAGACGACCGGGGCGTCCGGGTTCTGGGCGCGGACCTCGTCGCGCACGTCGAACCAGTCGGTGTTCAGGCGCACCTCGATGTTCGGGTGCTCGGCCATCTTCGACAGCCACGCGGTGTAGCCGTCCTTGGGCAGACCCTCGTAGGTGTCGTTGAAGTAGCGGTTGTCGAAGGTGTAGCGGACCGGCAGCCGGGTGATGATGCTCGACGGCAGTTCCCTGGGATCGGTCTGCCACTGCTTGGCCGTGTAGTCGCGGATGAACGCCTCGTAGAGCGGGCGGCCGATCAGCGAGATGCCCTTCTCCTCGAGGTTGGTCACGTCCTTGCTGTCGATCTCCGCCGACTGCTCGGCGATGAGCGCCCGCGCCTCGTCCGGGGTGTAGTAGCGGCCGAAGAACTGCGAGATCATGCCCAGCCCCATGGGCAGCGGGTACGCCTGGCCCTTGTGCAGTCCGAAGACCCGGTGCTGGTAGTTGGTGAACTCGGTGAACTCGTTGACGTAGTCCCACACCCGCTTGTTGGAGGTGTGGAAGAGGTGCGCCCCGTACTTGTGGATCTCGATGCCGGTTTCCGGGTCGGCTTCCGAGTAGGCGTTGCCGCCCAGGTGATAGCGACGTTCCACCACCAATACGCGCTTGCCCAGCAGCTTGGCGGTGCGTTCTGCGATGGTCAGCCCGAAGAAGCCGGAGCCGACGACGATGAGATCGAACGGGGATGCGACGGTCACGGGTGCCCAGACTACTGGGTCCAATTGCCCTCCGCTTCGCTCCGGGCGGTTCGCGGCCCTGCAAGCTCGGTCTTCCCTCCTCCGCTTCGCTCCCCCGCTCCGTCGGTCCAGACCGAGCCGGGCCGCGAACCGTCAGTTTTGCCCTTCTTTGGGCTTTTGCCCCTCTATGGGCTGTTGTGCGGTGGGCTCGGCGCAGTGGCGTGCGTCATTCCAGCGAGCGCGAAAGGTCGCAAGGTTTTCGCGCAGCGTTCACGAAAGCGCAGACAGCGGCGTCACGGGAGCTGTATTACATATCGACTCGAAATTGAACGACTGACCAGTTCCGTGCCGTGTGCTTCGCGCGCGTGCCGTTCGCTCGACCCGGAAGACCACGTACATGCGCCTCGCACGCCTCGCCCCACTCGTGGGCGCGCTGACCATCACCGCCCTGCTGGGCACCGCCGCCCTGATCCCCGCCGCTGCCCCCGCCCGCGCCGACGACGGCGACAGCACCCTGGCCGCCGCCGAGATCGCCGACGCCGGCGACGTCTGCGGCAAGCCCGGCGCGGCCACCTTCGACGACGTCATCACCGCGGCGGCCACCGCCATCCGCACGGTGGTCCCGGCCGAGCAGCAGACCGCCTACGACCGGTCCGTCGACGACTTCCGGCAGAGCGTCGCCGCGATCCACGTGCACCGCCACGGATTCCTGCCGCTGAGCCCCGACGAGGTGAACGATCGCACCCAGTTCCTCGACGACCCGATCGTCACCTAGATCGTCAACAACCTCGACGCCCTCAGGACCGGGCAGGTGCACCAGACCATCGCGCTCTCGCAGCTGAAGGTGCGCGACGTGGTCGAGGTCTTCATCCTGGCCACCCGGATCGTGAAGATCCCGGCCCAGTTCGCCGCCAGCCTGGTGCCGACCGTCGGCTTCGTGCTCAAGCCCGTCGTGGGCGCGCTGTTCAACGGCGTGAAGTCGCTGGCGCGGGCGGTGCAGTCGCAGCTGTCGGTGGGCTGCGGAGCCAACGGCGTCTACCAGAAGCTGCGACTCGATCTGCCCGATGAGCACGTGGACGTGCCGCAGCCGCTCATCGACCTGGCCAACCAGCTGGTCAAGGCCGACGGCAGCTGCACCCCGCTGGCCGAGCTGAAGACCTCCGAACTGGTCGAGCGCACCCGCAACTTCCTCACCACCGCCGCCGGGCTGCCCGTCGACCCGGCCGCCGTGAACGCCAATGCCGATGCGCTGCAAGGCTTCCTGCAGAGCAACCGGGTCGCCGACGTGATGATGCTGCGCCGTACCGAGCAGCTCGGACCGATCGTGGACGCGCTGGACTACGGCCCGCTCACCTTCCTGGCCAACCTGGGCTTCGACATCTACGAGGGCCGCGCCCTCAACACCGTGCCCCTGGCGGATGTGAAGGTGGAGAACGTCTTCGCGCTCATCACCTTCGCGCTCGACACCACCAGCCTGCTGCTCACCGTCGGCAACACGATCGCCGGATTCACCGGTGTGGCCTCGACCATCACGACTCCGCTGGGCATCGCCCAGACCATCGCCTTCGCGCCCGCCACCTACGGGGCGCCGATCCTGCGCGGTGTCATGCAGTCCGTGTGCGCGGCCTGATCCACCGACAGCACGAACAGCCGCCCGGCCGAACGACCGTGCGGCTGTTCGCTTTCCGAGTCGGTCGCTGCACACGTCGGCGCGTCGGCTGACCGCCCGCGTCCGGCGTGGGACGTAGACACGCGCATGACGTCGGAGAGGCACGCGAGTACGACCGGCGCGATGCTGCACCGCGATTCGCGGAGCTGCGGCGGCGGGTTTTCCGGCTACAGCCGAGTGTCGGCGTACACCCGCATCGCGTCGCGGACGTACTCGGCGGTTCCCTCGCCGTGCTTGTCGTAGTTCTTCGCGAATCGCGGGTCGGCTACGTACATGTCACCGAGACCGTTGAAGTACTGGGCGCTGACGGGTCCGCCGGTCGGAGTCGTACCGAGCCAGTCGTAGTGGCGCTGCACGATCGCCTGTACCTCGTCGCTGTCGACCGGGATTCCGTCCGAGTGGGCGCGGCCATAGTCGGCGGCGATATCCACGTGGGTCTGAAGGTGGGCCTTCTTTTCGGCCTCGCTCATGGAGTTCCACCAGCGGTTGCCACTCTCCCAGGCGTCCTTGCCCCAGCGTTCGATGACCTCGTCCCGGTACTGGGCGTGGTCGAATCCTTCGAATACCTCGTTCGCCATCAGTTGCTCACCTGCTTCCGTTTTGCGCAATGTGGTTTGCACCGAGGTGATTTGCCGCGCGATCCGGTCCTGCTCGTGTTTCAGCAATTCCAGATGGGTGCGCAGGGCGGCAGCGGTGTCCTTTTGCCCGGCGAGGACTTCGGCGATGGCCGGCAGGCCCAGGCCGAGTTCCCGGAGCAAAAGGATGCGCTGCAACCGTACGAGGGATTCCTGGTCGTAATAGCGATAGCCGTTGGATCCGATCCGGCTGGGCGGCAGCAGCCCGAGGTCACCGTAATGCCGCAGGGTGCGGCTGGTGGTTCGGGCGACTTTGGCCAATTCCTGGATGGACCATTCGGCTGCCACGTTCGGGCCTTTCGTTTCCCCTCGTTCTCCTCGACGAATTCAGGATGCAAGTTGACGTTGCGTCAAGGTCAAGCCTCGACCAGTATGCGCCCGTCCGGGGCGCGGACGACGGGCTACGCGCCGTCGGTGCACTGGCTGTAGCGGATGTGCACGGACTGCTTCGGCGGGGCCGAGCTGCCGAACATGGCCGGCGGCGAGGGCATCCAGTTGGTCAGCCGGGTCATGGCGTCCTGCTCGGCGTCGGCGCGGTTGCTGCCCGAACCGCCGTAGTAGTAGGTGTGGTCGTCGCTCTCGGCGATGGCGCCGCAGCCGTCCCGGAACTGCACCATGATCTTGCAGCCGCGGTGCCCGCACTGGCCCAGCGCGTCGGCGTCGGAGCCGCCCCAGCTCGGGTAGTTCCAGGCCGCGCCGTAGAAGGTGCCGCCGTCGGTGCTCATCGCGAGCGAGCCGTACAGCGAGCCGTCCGGTCCGCGCTCGGCGCTCGCGGTGCCGGCCCCCACCGTCGAAACCAGCACCGCGGCAGCGGAAACGAACATGGTCAGGGCGAGTTTGCCCGAAAAAGCCATTGGAATTCTCCCCATTCGGCAGCGGCGAAAATGGCCGCTCCGGTTGCACTCCCGTGGTGCGATCACCACTGCCGGAGTTCTATCACGGGCCACCGACACGGCCAAGTCGGTTTCGCGCCGGAACCGACTGCCGCGCAAAGCGTTCCGAATAGGCCATCGAATCGGTCGGGCCGGACGTGACTTGCGCCGGGTAGGCGGGCGTGACATGCTCCACGCGCGCGCTACCGGACTCCCGATTTCCGCGCGCGCACGAATTTCGATATTCGGGGGATGAGGAAAACCCAATGTTGTCTGCGGGCCGCGCCCGAGTTCTGTCCTGGGCGGCCGTGGCCGCCACCGCCGTGAGCTCCACGCTCCTGCTCGCCGGGCCCGCGGACGCGGCCGCACCGGTGGTGCTCGGCGGTGGTTCCGGCGTCTATGTCGAGGACCTCACCGACTCCAGCTCGGTCAACGACTGCACCATCACCGCCATCGGCTACGACAACAAGAACCAACTCGTGGGCCTGACCGCCGGCCACTGCGGCGAGGTCGGCGCGCGCGTCGCGGCCGAGTACACCCGCTCCGGGGGCATCGGCGTCGTCGCCGAGAAGAGCGAGGAGATGGACTGGGGCATCATCGTGTTCAACCCGGACCGGGTGAACCCGACCCGTCAGGTCGCGCAGTCGGTCATCAATTCGGTCGGCGCGCCGCCGCAGATCGGCGAGAACGTCTGCAAGAACGGCCGCACCACCGGCTTCACCTGCGGCCCGGTCTGGGAGACCAAGTCCACCTACTTCCGCAGCCAGGTGTGCGCCAACCACGGTGACTCCGGCGCGCCGGTGCTGCGCGGCGACCAGCTGATCGGCATGGTGGTGGCGGGCACCGACTTCGACGCCGGGCCGGTCAGCATCGAGCTGCCGCTGTGCACCGGCGGCGGCAACCTGATCCACGAGCCGGAGCTGGCCACCAACATCAGCACCGTGCTGGCGGATATCGACCGGCACGGCGGAGCGGGCGCGGGCTTCCACGTCGCCTGATCTCCGAGACAGTTCTACGCCGCGGGGCGTGACCGGGTCCTCCGGTCACGCCCCGCGGCGCATTCGACAGGTATTCGGTTGTGCCGTGCGGTTTCTCGGTAGCCGGCGGTGAATCTTTCAGTAGCCGACGGTGAACCGGGTCCGGTGGTGCGCGGGCTGCTCGATCTCGTCGAGCACGGCGATGGCCATGTCCTCCATGGAGATCGAGGAATCGCCCTGGTCGTCGGTGAGCAGGTCGTCCCGGCCGAGGCGGTAGGCGCCGGTGCGCTCGCCGGGTTCGAACAGTGCGGCCGGGCTGACGTAGGCCCAGTTGACCGCGTGCGGGGTCGTCCGGAACACCTCGAGCTGGCGGCTGCCACCCTCGGCGATGGGCACCAGCTCGGCCGGGAAGCCCGGCTGCTCGGTGACGGTCTTGCCGGTCCCCGCGACGGTGAGGCTGCCCGCGCCGCCGATCACCAGCAGCCGAATCCCGCTGTCCGCCAGGCCCTCCAGCAGCGCGGCGGCGACCTCGGCCAGTTCGTGCTCGCGGCCCGGGGCCGGGCGGGTCGCACTGACCACGACATCGCTGCCGGCCGCCGCCTTCTCGACATCGGCGGGATCGGCGGCATTGCCGGTCCACACCTCGACCTCTGCGGGCAGCTCCCGCAGCCGCTCGGCGGTGCGCGCGACCGCCCGCACCCGGTGGCCCCGGCTCAACGCCTCGGCCACGACCCGGCTCCCGGCATCTCCACTCGCTCCGAACACTGTGATCTGCATGGTCTTTCGCTCCTTATCGAGGGTTCGAATCACGCCGCGACGCGGTTCTTGGGAGTGTCGTCATCGGTCTGCGGCGCGGGTTCCGTTGTGCGGGGCGCGGATCCGGTCTGGCCGAGCAGGGTGCCGCCCAGCGCGATGGCCATGCCCAGGATCTGCAGCGGGGCCAGCGCCTGACCGAGCGCGGCCCAGCCGATGACAGCCGCCGACAGCGGGCTGAGCAGGCCGAGGAAGGCCACCGAGGTGGCATTGGCCTTGGCGATGCCGCGGAACCACAGCGCGTACGCGGCGGCGGTGCCGATCAGGCCGAGGTAGAGGTAGCCGCCGATGGCCCGGCCGTCCAGCGCGGGCGGCGCGCCCTCAGCGATGGCGGCGACCGGTAGCAGCAGGAGTCCGCCGGCGGTGAGCTGCCAGCCCGTCATGGCCAGCGGGCCGATGCCCTCGGGCCGTCCCCAGCGCTTGGTCAGCACTGTGCCCCCCGCCATGGCGATGGCGGCCACCAGCCCGGCGATGATGCCGAGCGTGTCGAGAGTGGCTGTGGCCCTGAGTACTACGAGTGCCACGCCGGCCAGCCCGATCAGCGCCGCCGCCACCTTGCGCACGGTGAGCCGCTCATTGAGGCCGAGGGCGGCGAAACCGACCGCGAACAGCGGCGCGGCCGCGGCGAGCACCGCCGCCACCCCGCCCGGCAGCCGATAGGCGGCCACGAACAACAGCGCGGTGAATACTCCGATGTTCAGCCCGCCCAGCACCAGCGCGCGTGGAATCCATTGCCCGTGCGGCAGTTTCCGCGTGATGGCGAGCAACAGCAGCCCCGCGGGCAGCACCCGCATGAGCGCGGTGAACATGGGCCGCTCGGGCGGCAGGAACGTCGTGGTGACGGCGTAGGTCGACCCCCAGACCAGTGGCGCGAGCCCGGTCAGGGCGAGCGTCCCGGCGAGTCCGGCGGCTCCGGCGCGTGCGGTGGTCATCGATAGCTCCTCATTGATAATCTCAACGTTGAGATAACATCATCTAGATACCTCACCGTCAAGTATCTCAATGTTGAGATTTATTCCGCCCCGAGAGGAGACCGCCGGTGCCCGACGCCGTCGACCAGATCACCGCCGCCTGGCGTCAGCAGCGCCCCGACGTCGACACCTCCCCCATGGAGATCTTCGGGCGCCTCGCCCGCCTGGGCCGCATCGTCGACCGCGAGCTCTCCGACTTCTTCCGCACCCACGGCCTGGAACGCTGGGAATTCGACGTCCTCGCCACCCTCCGCCGCTCCGGCAACGAATCCGGCCTCAGCGCAGGCGCCCTCAACAAGGCCGCCATGATCACCTCCGGCGCGATCACCAACCGCATCGACCGCCTCACCGCCAAAGGCTGGGTCGAACGCGTCCCCGACCCCAAGGACCGCCGAGCCATCCAAGTCCACCTGACCGACTCCGGCCGAGCCCTGATCGACCGAATCCTCCCTTTACACATGGAAAACGAACAACGCCTCCTAGCCGACCTCTCCCCGGCCGACCGCGAAACCCTCATCCCCCTACTCCGCAAGTTCGCCGAATCCCTCGGCGACCTGTCATTGGACTGAACTACTGGACGAAACCGCTAGTGCGCCAAGGCAGGAGGGATCGGTTGCGCCGGAGCGTTGGCCGGGACTGGGTCCGACGAGGATGGCGGGTTGGGGGTGGAGGCGGGCCGGGGGGCCGGAGTCGCGGTCCGGATCACCAGATTGGCCGGGCCCGAGCTCGCTGGGGCCGGGGCGGTGCGGGGGTTGGAGGGCGTGGAGTTGGGGTCGGCGCTGCCGGGGGACGGCAGGGGGATGGTGATCCGTGAGCGGTCGTCGGGGGTGGGGCGCTGCGGGATCGCCGGGGGGACATTGCCCGGGGTGACGGGGGTTCGGGCGCCGGGGACGGTGTTGGCCGGGTCGGGGTAGGTCGGGACCGTTGCGTCCGGGGTCGCAGCACCCGGGGTGACGGGGTTCGTGGTGGTGGCGTCCAGGGTTGCGGGGGCGGCGGGGTCGGATTCTGTTGGGGTGGGCTGGGTTTGGGGGTCGGGGAAGGGGAGGTTGGGGTCGGCGGGGGTTGCGGCGGCGGGGAAGTCGGTGAGGGCGGGGCCGACCTCCATGGCGGAGGCGGGGGTGGGGAGGCCGCCGTCGGGGGCGGCGGAGTATTCGGCGCGCAGGATGCGGTTGTCGCGCACCAGGACTCGGCCGGAGGTGACCTCGACGGCGCTGGTGGTGCGGGAGTCTTCCTTGTCGGTGCCGAGGTACATCTGGCAGTCGGTGGTGTCGCAGGTCTGGGCGTAGGAGTAGCGGTCTTCGGCGAGGGCGTAGGAGCGGGCGGCGATGGCCTGGGCGCGCAGGGCCTCGGCGCCGCCCTGGTCGGCCCAGCCGGGGACCATTTCGGCGGGGACGACGCCCTTGAGGTAGTCGTCGAGGTCGACCTCGTTGACGGTGCGGGGGGAGCCGTTGTCGAGGGCGACGCCGAGGACGCCGCGGTAGGCGTTGCCGCCGCAGATCTCGAGTTGCTCGTTGGCGGGGCGGTCGGTGCCGTCGGTGACGGGGTAGGCCCACGGGTCGTCGGTGCTGCCCGCCCAGAGGGTGTTTCCGTCGCAGCCCTGGGTGATGGTGACGTCGGCGCCGGTGGCGGTGGGCGTCAGATGCGCGGCCTGGCCGGGGATGACGCGGCGGCCGGCGACGTAGAAGACGGAGTCGGAGGCGAGGTCGAGGCTCTTGTCGTCCTGCTCCATGAGGCGGACACGGACCGTGGCCCGGCCGACGTCGGCGAGATCGGCTCCGGCGTAATAGGTGGCCAGGATGCGGTCCGCGTTCCAGCCCGCGACGGCCTTGTCGAAGGCGCCGTTCTGGCTCAGGCCGCGCCCGTGACCGGCGCCGGCGGTGAAGAGGAAGGCATTGTCGGGCCAGGCCCAGACCAGTACTGCGGTGCCGCCGGTGGTGGCCGCGACGGCGAGGGAGAGGGTGAGCAGACCGCGCCGTCTACGGCGCTTGGCTAGGTACCCGTTCGGCATGTCATACCCGTTCTGTCGAGAGGCGAAGCTACATTCGAGTTACCCCGAAACTAAGCCTCAACCATACGTTCAGGGAATGTGACAGTAGGGACTAGTGTGATCGTTGATGCGCCAAGTAGCAAGCTTGTGCTCCGGGCGCGGTTAGACGGATTTACCTGAATGGGAGATGCTTGTGCCTTATCACAGACCGAAACCCGCGTATGCGCTCCCGGTCATCACCGTCCTCGCGCTGTCCGCTCCCGTCGGCATTCTGGCGCTGAGCGATTCCCGAGATGTCCGGAACGCCGATGAAAGCAATTGGGCAGCAATACCTGCACAAATGGCGGAAGTCGCCCTGGACTCGGCGCCCGACATCGTGCTGCCGCTGCGCGAGCTCACCGGGCTGGACCTGCCCGACCTGCGGCTGTCCGATCTGCGAATGCTGCCGCTGCCCAAATCGATTCCGATCCCGCCGAATCTCATTCCGGGCGTCCAACTACCCAGCGAGATTCCACTACCGCGGCTGAGCGAATCGCCGCAGCAGCCCGTCGGGCCCGCGTCCGACAACGGGCCGCACGTCACCCGCCCCACCCTCCCGGGCTCGCTCCCCAACGCCACCATCGTCACGCCCGGTTCCGCCCGGCCGACCGGCCCGGCCGCGGGCGCGCCCGGCTTCATCGCCGAACCCGGGCCCGAGGTCCCCGAGCCGCCGATCCCGACCGCCGACAATCCGGCCGCCCCCGGCCCGCATCCCGTGCCCGGCCTCACCGGTGACCTGCGCACCCCCGCCCTGAACGCGGGTGCGGTGCCCACCGATCTGGTCGACAAGGTCGGCGCACAGGTCAAGGAGCTGACCCGGGACACCCCGTTCAGCATGGTCGCGCTCACCGCGGCGGACCTGGCCGGCACCACCACCAAGCTCCGCGCCCAGCGTCCCGACGGCACCTGGGGGCCCTGGTACGACGCCGAAACCGAGAACGGCAGGGACCATCCCGCGCCGGGCAAGCGCACCGGCACCGAGCCGATCTACGTCGGCAATACCAAGACCGTGCAGATGCTGGTGACCCGCAACCCGGCCGCCGCGCCCGCCGAACCCAAACCGCTGGACGACGGTTCGGCCGATCCGGCGCAGATCAATCTGGAGAAGCTGGCCGCGGTGCTGATCGATCCGGGCCGCGGCAGCATCGACGAGAACCTGCAGACGGTGGCGGCGCCGCTGCCCGGCGGCGGGCCCAAGGTGATCACCCGCGCGCAGTGGGGCGCGGACGAATCGCTGCGCTGCGAGGAACCCACCTACGACGACGGCGTCTCCGCGATCACCGTGCACCACACCGCGGGTCGCAACGACTACACCAAGGCCGAGTCCGCGGGCATCGTGCGCGCCATCTACTCGTATCACGCGAAGACGCTGGGCTGGTGCGACATCGGCTACAACGCCCTGGTCGACAAGTACGGGCAGATCTTCGAGGGCCGCTACGGCGGCCTGGACAAACCGGTCGAGGGCGCACACGCGGGCGGCTTCAATATCAATACCGCGGGGGTCGCGCTGATGGGCGATTACGAGGACGAGACTCCGACGGACGTGTCCATCCAGGCGATCGGCAAGTACATCGGCTGGCGGGCCAAGGTGGCGGGCATCGATCCCGAGGGTCAGACCACCATGTACTCCGAGGGCAGTGACTACACGAAATACGCTCTGGGACAGGCGGTCAAGCTGCCGAACATCTTCGCGCACCGCGATGTCGGCAACACCACCTGCCCGGGTGACGCCGCCTACGCGCTGATGGACAAGATCCGGCAGATCGCCGAGGACGTGGCGGCCGGCACGAACGCGCCCGAGGATCCGAGTCCGACGCGGGTCCGTCCCGGCCAGAACGCGGGCAATCCGCAACCCGCCCCCGCTCCCGACGCCGACGGCCAGGCGGATCTGGCCGCCCTGGCCGATCTCACCCAGAAGATCCTGAACATGCTCGACCGCAGCCCGGTGGCCCGTTACTGGAACGATCAGGGCGGCGCGAACGGCCCACTGGGACAACCGAAAGCGGAACCGATCGCCTTGGCCGACGGCGGCCAGTACGGCCAATTCACCAATGGCTACGTGTATTCCTCGCCGACCGGTCAGATCTTCACGGTGGTCGGCAAGATTCTGGAGCGCTTCCTGCAATTGGGCGCGGGCACAGGCCTTCTCGGCCTGCCCACGAGCAATGAATATCCGGTCCAGGACGGCTTCCGCACCGACTTCCAGAACGGCGCCCTGATCTTCAACAAGATCACCGGAATCGTCACCACCATCCTGAAGAACTACGGCGCGGTCCAGGACCCCATCCCCGGCAAGTCCATCCCCGCCCAGGCCGCCCCCATCCCCGCGGCCGCGCCGAACTAGACGGTCAGGACCACCAGCGTTCGAGGGTGCGGGCGACCCCGTCCTCGATATTGGAGGGGGCCACCTCGTCGGCGGCGGCGATGGCCTCGGGGTGGGCATTGGCCATGGCGACGCCGTGACCGGCCATGAGGAGCATGGGGACGTCGTTGGGCATGTCGCCGAAGGCGATGAGGGAGCTGTGCTGGACGCCCAGGCGCTGTGCGATGGTCGCGAGGCCGGTGGCCTTCGTCACGCCGGGGGCGGACAGTTCGATCAGGCCGTTGTCCGTCGAGTAGGTGAGGTCGGCGCGGCCGGCCAGGTGCGGGTCCAGTACGGCGCGCATGTCCGCACTGGACGCACCGGGTAGGCGGATCAGCATCTTGATCGCGGGCGCGGAGATGACTTCTTCGCGGGAGACCTGGGTGTCGTCCGGATTCAGCCAGGCGTGCTCGTATTCGGGCGAACTGACGAACTGCGGTGTGGCCGCGTCGTGCGCGCTGGAACCGACCCGTTCCGCGGCCAACCCGCAGCCCGGCAGCAGGCGCTCGGCCAGATCGGCGGCCCAGGTGAGGGTTTCGATATCCAGGGTGCGGGTGTCCAGCACCCGATCCGCGGCGCTGTCGTAGATGACCGCACCGTTGCCGCACACGCACAGCGGCGAGAAGCCGAGCCCATCGACGACCGGATCGATCCAGCGCGGCGGCCTTCCGGTGGCGAGCACGAACGGCACCCCGTCCGTGAGGAGGGCGTTGATCGCCGCCTTGGTGCGGGCGCTCACCTGCTCACGGTGGTCGATGAGCGTGCCGTCCACATCGGAGGCGACCATCTTGGGTTTGGGCAGGTGAAAGAGCGTCACCTACTCCATCCTGCCTCGAGCCACGACCGGTGCGCCCGTGGATTCCGGACCTCGCCGTACAAAAGAGACCTTTCGGACATCGCTCCGCACCACACCACCCCGCCAACCCCCACAGCCACCAGGACGCGCGCAATAACACACGGATTGCCGTGCCGTCCGCGGTCCGTACCCCGCGTTTACGGTTCTCACTCCCTATGATCTGGGTCAGAACTCGACCCCGAAAGGGAATGATGGCCGGTTTTCTGCTGCGACGTGCGCTGAACTATGTCGTGCTGCTGGTGCTGGCGTCGTTCCTCGCTTTCGGTCTCGCGTCCCTCACCTTTCGCCCGCTCGACAGCCTCGAGCATCGCAACCCGCGCCCACCACAGTCGGTGATCGACGCCAAACGCGATGAGCTGAAACTGGATCTGCCGATCCCACAGCGCTACGCCGAGTGGGTCGGCGGCATCGTCACGCATGGCGACTTCGGCAAGACGCTGGCGGGACAGCCCGTGAACCAGGAGCTGCCACGGCGCATCGGGGTCAGTCTGCGACTTGTCCTGGTCGGCTCGATCATCGGCACGATTCTCGGTGTGCTGATCGGTGCGGCCGGGGCGATCCGGCAGTACAAGTTCAGCGACTACCTCACTACGGTGCTCTCACTCCTGATCATCAGCACGCCGGTGTTCTTGCTCGCGACATTGTTGAAATACGGCGCGTACGAGATCAATACGGTCAGCGGGCAGCAGATCTTCTACTACACCGGCGAGACCTCGGCGAACGCGGTCCACGGAGCATGGGATCAGTTCGTCGACCGTTTGCAGCACATGATCGTTCCCACGGGGGCCCTGATTCTCAGCGCGGCCGCCGGGTACAGCCGCTATCAGCGCGCTGCCATGCTCGACGTACTCCAGAACGACTTCATCCGGACCGCGCGGGCGAAGGGCCTCACCCGCTCCCGGGCGCTGTACAAGCACGGCCTGCGCACCGCGCTCATCCCCATGGCGACGCTGTTCGCGTACAGCTTCGGCGCGCTGATCACCGGTACTGCCTTCGTGGAGAAGATCTTCGGGTGGCACGGCGTCGGAGAGTGGCTGGTGGACTCGATCACCGCCCAGGACCTGTATCCCGTGGTGACCATCACCGGGTTCGTCGCGCTGGTGATCCTGTTGTCCGGGTTGCTGTCCGACATCGTCACAGCGATTCTCGACCCCAGGGTGCGTGCGTCATGACCGAAACCGAACTCATCGCCCAGGGCGCTCCCGAGCCGATGGCCGCAGGCCGGCGCAAGCTGGTGGTGCGCCGCTTCCTGCGCAACAAGCCCGCGGTCATCGCACTGGCGATTCTGGTCCTGATGCTGATCCTCGCCTTCGCGCTGCCGCCTTTCCTGAAATACGACTACCAGCAACTCGATTACACAGCGCTGCTCAAGCCACCCAGCTCACGGCATCCCTTCGGCACCAACCAAATCGGCCAGGACGTCCTCGCCCAGACGCTGCGCGGCCTACAGAAGTCATTGATCATCGGCTTCGCCGTGGCCCTCATGTCCGCCCTGATCGCGGCCTTCACGGGATCGGTGGCCGGCTTGCTGGGCGGCTGGACCGATCTGGCGATCATGTGGCTGGTGGACCTGCTGCTGGTCATCCCCAGTTTCATCATCGTCGCCCTCTTCGCACCGCGCGCGAAGGGCAGCGGCAGCATCGTGCTGCTCATCCTGCTCCTCGGCGGCTTCGGCTGGATGATCAGCGCGCGCATCGTGCGCGGACTCACCTTGAGCCTGCGTGAGCGTGAATTCGTCAGGGCCGCACGCTATATGGGCGCATCCACCTGGACGGTCATCACCACCCACATCATCCCGAACGTCGCATCCTTCCTGATCATCGACACCACTCTCGCGGTGGGTGCGGCGATCATGGGCGAAACCGGCCTGAGCTACCTGGGATTCGGTGTGCAGCCGCCCGACGTGTCGCTGGGCACGTTGATCGCCTCGGGCACCAAGTCGGCTCTCACGTACCCATGGTTGTTCCTCTTCGCCGGCGGATTCCTGATCCTGACCGTGCTGTGCACGTTCCTGGCCGGCGACGGTCTGCGCGATGCCTTCGACCCGAGCGCGAGACGTGCGCGATCGCGCCGTAGGGACCGGGTGGCCACACAGAAATCCGCCGGAAAGGCCGCGGCATGACCGACAAGATGAACCGGACCACCACCGCGCCACTGCTCGAGGTCTCCGATCTGCGGGTGAGCTTCCCGAGTGAAGAGGGCCGCATCGACGCCGTGCGCGGAGTGAATTACACCGTGCAGGACGGCGAGGTCCTGGCCATCGTGGGCGAATCCGGTTCCGGTAAATCAGTGTCGTCACTGGCGATCATGGGGCTGCTGCCGGATCAGGCCCGGGTGCAGGGATCCATCCGGCTGCGTGGGCAGGAACTGCTCGGCATGGGTGACCGGCAGCTTTCCACGCTGCGCGGCAACAAGATCTCCATGGTCTTCCAGGACCCGCTCTCTGCATTGACGCCGGTGTACCGGGTCGGCGACCAGATCGCCGAGGCGCTGCTGGCACACGGCAAGATGAGCAAGCGCGAGGCCGCCCAACGGGCGGTGGAACTGCTCGATCTGGTCGGTATCCCCGATGCGGCGTTGCGCGCCAAGGCCTTCCCGCACGAGTTCTCCGGCGGCATGCGGCAGCGGGTGGTCATCGCCATCGCCATTGCCAACGACCCCGAGCTCATCATCTGCGACGAGCCGACCACGGCGCTGGACGTCACTGTGCAGAAGCAGATCCTGAATCTGCTCCGCAAGGCACGCGACATCACCGGCGCGGGCGTCGTCTTCATCACCCACGACATGGGCATCGCGGCCACGCTGGCCGATCGGGTCGCGGTCATGTACGCCGGTCGGATCATCGAAACCGCCCGCACCGAAGATCTTTTCAACGCGCCACGGATGCCGTACACGGTGGGTCTACTGGGTTCCATCCCGCGGCTGGACGGTCCAGCACGCGTACCGTTGGTACCGATCTTCGGCGCGCCGCCGGCCATGCACGCGCTACCGCCCGGCTGCCCGTTCGCACCGCGATGCCCGGTCGCGGTGGAGGACTGCCAGGCGGCGGAACCTCCCCTGCAGGACACCGAGCCCGGACATCGCGCCGCCTGCATCCGCGTCGCCGAAGTCGGAACCGCGGACCTCTTCACGGCCTACCGACGCGAGGTGCCGCCAACCGAAGCTCCGATACCCACCGATGAGCAAGTGGTACTCCGGGTTTCGGACCTGAGGAAGACCTTCCCGATCACCTCCGGCGTGGTCTTCAAACGCCGGACCGGCGAGGTGAAGGCGGTCGACGGCGTCAGCTTCGAGATCAAGTCGGGTCGCACGCTGGCCCTGGTCGGAGAGTCCGGCTCCGGGAAATCGACGACACTGACCCAGATCATGGACCTCATCGCGCCGGAGAGCGGCCGGATCGAGGTGCTGGGCAGCGATGTCGCCACCCTCACCAAGGCCCAGCGGCGCGAGATTCGGCGCAAGCTGCAGATCGTGTTCCAGGACCCGTCGGCCTCGCTGGATCCCCGGCTTCCGATCTCCGACACGCTCGCCGAGCCGTTGCGCATCGACGGCCGCCCGCGAGAGGAAATCCAGCGGCGGGTAAAGGAATTGCTGAACATCGTAGGCCTGCGCCCCGAGCACGCCGACCGTTATCCCGCCGACTTCTCCGGCGGGCAGAAGCAGCGCATCAATATCGCGCGGGCGCTCGCCCTGGATCCGGAGATCCTGGTGCTCGACGAGCCGGTGTCCTCGCTCGATGTCTCGATCCAGGCCGGAGTGCTGAACCTGTTGCGCGACCTGCAGGCCGAGCGCGGACTGTCGTATCTGTTCGTATCACACGATCTGTCGGTGGTGCGCAATCTGGCGCACGATATCGCGGTCATGTATAGCGGTCGGATCGTCGAATACGGGGCGGCCGAGCAGGTTTTCGGCGATCCTCGGCACGAGTACACCCGCGCCCTCATCGACGCTGTCCCGGTCCCGGTCGTTTCGGGATAGGGGCGCACAGTGTTCCAGCAATACTCCGACGGAAGGAGCAACCGGTGAGGATTCGCTCGATCGGCTCGAGGCTCGCGGTCCCACTGGTCGCCGTGGCAATGGTGGCGACCGGATGCGGTGGCGGTGACAACACCTCCCCGCAGGGCAAGGCCGAACTCGGCACCACCAGCGATATCAACCCGCACGATGTCGCGGACCTGAAGGACGGCGGCAATCTGCGGCTTGCCATTTCGGCGTATCCGGCGAACTGGAACACGCTGAACATCGACGGCAATGAAATCGAGATCACCGGCGTGGAGCGGTCGATGATGCCGCGCGCGTTCGTGTCCGACGCGGCGGGCAATCTGTCCGTCGACACCAATTACTTCACCGATGTCCAGCTGACGAATACGAATCCGCAGCAGGTCACGTACACGATCAATCCGAAGGCCGTCTGGTCCGACGGGTCGCCGATCACCTGGGAGGACATCGCCTCCCAGGCCAATGCGCTCAGCGGCAAGAACAAGGACTTCCTGATCGCCAACAACCAGGGCTTCGACCGCGTCGGGAAGGTCGAGCGCGGGGTTGACGACCGGCAGGCCGTCATCACCTTCGACAAGCACTTCGCGGAGTGGAAGGGCCAGTTCGCGGGCAACTCCTTCCTCTACCCCAAGTCCGTGACCAGCACGCCGGAGGCCTTCAACAAGAGCCTGGTCGACGCCATCACGACGACCGCCGGCCCGTTCGTCGTGCAGTCCACCGACCGCGGCCAGGGCCGAATCGTCCTGGGCCACAACCCGAAGTGGTGGGGCGCGACGCCGAAGTTGGACACCATCACGTTCAGCGTCCTCAACAGCCAGGCGCTGATTCCGGCCCTGCAGAACAATGAGATCGACGCCGTCGGCATCGGCAGCCGCGACGATCTCAAGACCGCGCAGAGCACCGATGGCATCGCCATCCGCCGCGCACCCGGCAACCAGTGGTCGCACTTCACCTTCAACGGCGCGCCCGGATCGATTCTCGCCGACCCCAAGCTGCGCGTGGCCATCAGCAAGGCCGTCGACCGGCAGGGCATCGCGACCGCGATCCAGAGCGGTCTGGTGAACGACCCGAAGCCGCTGAACAACCACATCTACATGGCCGGGCAGAAGGGTTACCAGGACAACGCGCCCGCCTTCGACCCCACCGAGGCCGCCAAGGAGCTCGACGATCTCGGCTGGAAGGTGCCCGCCGGCGGCGGCACCCGGGAGAAGGACGGGCGCAAGCTCGAGATCCGCGACGTCATGTACAACGACGACACCTGGGTGCAGATGGCGCAGATCATGCAGCAGAATCTGTCCGCGATCGGTGTGAAGCTCACCATCGACACCAAGCCCGGCCAGGACTTCTTCACCAAGGTCATTCAGCCCGGCGATTTCGATATCGCTTTTTGGAGCTGGGTCGGCGACCTGTTCCCGCTCGGCAGCATCGACCAGATCTGGGGCTACCACCCCGATAACATCCAGGGCAACTACGGCCGAGTCGGCTCGCCCGAGCTCAACGACCTGATCGAGAAGACCGTCTCCGAACTCGATCCTGACAAGGCGATCGACCTGGCGAACCAGGTCGACAAGCAGGTGTTCGCCGAAGGCCATTCGATGCCGCTCATGCAGTCGCCCGGCAATCTCGCCGTTCGCGCCAACCTCGCCAACTACGGCGCGGCCGGTCTGGCCAGCCTCGACTACACCAAAATCGGCTTCCTGAAGTGAATTCCCGGACGGGCCACCCCCTGGCCTATCCGGCACTCGTGACGATCGGGACCCTGGCGATCACCCTCGCCTGGGTCCCGTTCGCCGATTCGGAGCAGGTGGCCATGCTGGGCACGGTGGCCGCGATCATTCTGGGCTACACCGGGATCCGGTTCGCCGTCGCGGTCGGGTACCTGCCCGCCGGGTTGACCACCATCAAGGACGGTCGCGAGGTCGCGGTACGGCGAGTGCGGCAGCAGCATCGGCTGGTGAGCCGGTCGTGGCTGGAGTTCACGATCGGCGGGAAGAACTTGTGGCTGCCGGTGTATTTCGACCCGGGGCTGGTGACGCTCCCACCGGACACGGCCGAATTGGCCGGGCGAACAGTGCGTGTCGGCCAACTGCGGGTGTATCCCTCTGGGCGACTGCGGAATTCGGAGCCGGTGGGGCGGCTGATCGACAATCCGACGCGGCCGGATCCCGAGGCGATCGGCCGGACCGGGCCGGGGCGCAGGATATTGCTGGACGCGCAGTCCGCTGTCGTCGGACCGTTCGCGGGTCTGTTGTGGGTGTACGTGGCGGGCGGCGGATCGATGGCCTTCGTGGCCGCCACCGTGGTGGCGGCGGCCACGGCTACCTGGCTTTCGGCCGTTCGCGGCTCGGATCCGAGCTGACCCGTGCAGCAGAAGCGTGCCCACCCAGACATTCTGGCGAATGCGCTCCGGGAAGTTGCTTCAGCGCTTCCATATCCCGCTGGCGAGAAACCCATCCCAGTCCTCGCCAGCGAACACCAGAGCGGGACCGGCGGGGTCTTTGGAGTCGCGGATTCCGACCTGGCCGCCTGCGAACGCGACTTCGACGCATTCGCCGCCACTACCGCCGCTGTGTGTACTCTTGCGCCATTGCGCTGTGGACCAGTCGATGTTCACGCCATGAACTCCCTTGCCGTCTTACGGAGCAGGTCCCTGCTGGCCGGCTCGTTCAACGCTAGTTTGCGATGTTCGGCGGCGGCACGTCGGTATCGCTCCACCACGCGCTGATCAGTGAAATACATTGCTCCCGTGTAACTCTCAACATAGACCACGGTCGGCTCGATGGGTTGGCCGTCCGTTCCGGCGCCGAAGTCCAGCACGATGAAGGGGCCAGTCAGGTCACCGAGGGGAAGCCCGGCCGAGTAGGGCAGAACCCTGATGGTGAAGTTGTCACGGGTGCTCAGGTCGGCGAGGTGCCGAAGCTGGGTAGCCATGATTTTGGCGCTGCCGATAACTCGGTGCAGCACAGCCTGGTCCAGCACCATATCCACCTCGATCGGATGCGCTTTGCGGGTGAACAGCACCTGTCGGTTCAGGCGTATTTCGACGCGGCGGTCGATCTCGGCGGGAGTTGCCTCGGGGTGGACCGTCGCGAAAAGCGATCGAGCGAAGTTGGCAGTCTGTGCCAATCCGGGAACCAGTTCGGCGTAGGAGGTCAGCTTCGTCGCATCGGCCTCCAGCCCTATGTATACGTCGAAGTCCTCCGGAATCAGGTCGCCGTACTCGTGCCACCAGTGTTTGGTGTTGGCCTGTTGCGCGAGTCCCTTCAGTCCCTCGGTAGTCGTCTCGTCGGCACCGAGCACGCGACAGATCGCTTCGATGTCCCAGAGTCGAATCCGCACGGCAGGATCAGCAGTCTCCAGTCGCTGCACGGTGGAGTCGCCCCGTTCGATTGCCTTGGCGACGTTGGCGATCGTCAGACCGGACCGCTGCCGTAGGTCGCGCAGATGCCTCCCGAGTTGCCGGCGTGGGATTGTGGACCCGTTCTGAGACATCTTCCCTCCTATGTGAATGCGAAACACTCGCATCCTGGATGACGTTTCAAGCAGCCCTGAATCAGGTGATACGCGCGGTGAATTGGGTGATCGATGCCCCTGAATTCTACGCTGGCCGTTTGGAGCAACCCTGGTGAATTCTCCAAATTCCGTTGTTCGGCAGTTGGTTTCACGGTGAGCTGATTGCGCGTCCGGAGCAACCGCCCTCCCCCGAACTGGACGCCCTGAATTCATACGAAGATCAGAACGAGCTGACTCGAGGGATGTCGAAATGCCTTTGGACACATGGACTTTTCTTCTCGTTGTGGCTTCCTGCGTCGTTCTCGTCGCAGGTGTGCGCTGGAGCGTCGGCGACGACCGCCTCCCCGCTCCGGCGAGGACGGGTGATCCGGTGCTCGTGGCCGGTGGCTTCGAGCTGCGTCGGGTGCCGCTAGAGAATCGGCATCGGGTGCACGGCAGGCATCGGGCCGGGTGATGAGATGACGAATCCTTATGTGGCCCCTGGAAACTTCCCGAGGCGCGATCCCGAGGAATCGATTCGCCGCCACCCGGCCTGGCATGCGAAACCGTCGGCACACGTGGCGCTCTCGGACCGCGACATCGAGGCCCTCCTACAAGCGCACGACAACGACGCCTGCCGACGGGCGGGCTGTGCGCTGCGGCTGTACCTGCTCGACGAGTGCGGGCGAGGCCGGAAGGGGGATTCCCGGCCGTGAACAAACTGCCATCGTGGGCCGAACCAACTGCGGTTGTTCGCTTTCGAGTGACCGGACGAGAGGCAGTCGAATGCCGAGTCGATCGGGCCACCGACCACGGAATCACCCTGTCGAACGGCGAGCGGTTCATGATCGCGCATCTGCGTCGGGGAAAGACCGACGACACAAGCTATTTCGAGAAATTCGATGCCCGCGCACGCAGTAGGAAGACCGTACGGCCGTTGTTCCGCGCGAGCGATCGCTGAACGGGACACGGCCCGTCACGGGGGTGCTCCACCCCGCGACGGGCCGTGTCCGGTTTCGAGAGAGCTATTCGGTCTGAGCGCGGCGGGCTGCTTTTTCGGCAGCCTCGGCGGCGTCCATGGCGTTGGCCTCCTCGAGGGTGGGGGCGCTGCCGCCCAGGCGCGCGGGCACCCAGTACGCGCCGGGCTCATGGACGTAGTCTTTCTGCAGGTCCAGGAGCATTTCCGACATGGTCTTGTGTAGCTGCTCGGTCAGGGCCGCGGCGGGCTCGAAGGGGGAGATGGGCTTGCCGACCGCGATGGAGATGGGGGTGTTGGTGCGGCCCAGGCGCTTCGGGAAGCCCTTGGTCCATACGCGCTGGGCGCCCCAGATGACGATGGGGATGATGGGGACGCCGGCCTCGATGGCCATGCGGGCCGCGCCGGACTTGAACTCCTTGAGTTCGAAGCTGCGGCTGATGGTGGCCTCGGGGTAGACGCCGACCAGTTCGCCGGCGCGCAGCCGCTTCACGGCCTCGTGGTAGGACTCCGCTCCCGCCGCACGATCCACCGGAATGTGCTTGAGGGCACGCATGATCGGCCCCGAGACGGAGCTGTCGAAGACTTCCTTCTTGGCCATGAAGCGGACGTACCGCCCGGTGGTGCGCGCGGGCAGACCGGCGTACGTGAAGTCCATGTACCCGGTGTGGTTGATCGCGATCACCGCGCCACCGGTCGCCGGAATGTTTTCGTCGCCCTTGACGGTGAACTTCAGGCCCTGCAGCGCGAAGATCGTGCGGGCCAGGCCGATGACGGGGTAATAGACGGGTTCCACAGTTCCGCTAGCCTAGTCGCTGCCCGCGCGGCATCCAGTGATCCCGGTAACAGCAATTCAATTGATGTGACTTCTCGACACTGAAAGAGGTTCGCACGAGTGGAAAACGGCCGGACAGCGTTGCGTGCACAAATCCACAAGGGGTTGCTCGGGACGCTGATAGTCGGCGCGGCCTGCCTTGCCGGCGGCTGCGATTCGAAAGCCGGAATCGAGGGCACGGATTTCGGGGCCGACCTGGATATGTCCCGTGAAACCAGCAGTAGCCCCAGCCCCGTCGCGGCGGTGAGCGGCGGCGTCGGGGCGGCGCCCGGGAAACCGAATGCGGCGTCGGCCGTCGCGCGCTGGGCGGCCGACCTGCAGGGAAGGGGGCTGGACGAACTGGCCGACCGCTGCTGGACCATGGCGCCGCCCAATATTCGGAGCATGTACGCCGAGCCGCAGGCCATCATCGATGCGCTCGCCGGACCGGGCGTGTCCAGCGGCCAGTCCGTGACCTGGCAGAACGCCGAGGTCACGGTGACCGCGCAGGACCGCGACATCGCCACCGGCTATGCCTGCCCGCACGTCTACCCGACCGGGGGCGAACTCGGCTTCAATGACGCCGACGCGCGACACACGGTGCGGCGCTTCCTCTCTCGCTCCATGGGCCGGCCGCTGCATCCCACTGACCGGGAGGACGCGTATCCACTGGTCTGCGCCGCGGGCCGGACCTGGGATCCGGACGCCACCGGGAAACCTGCCACCGCACCGCTGGCGGTGAACCCGTCGAAGCCGGGGGCGGTAAGGACCTTCGTGGACCAGTCCATCAAGTCGGAGTGGCCGCGCGGCGGGTACATCACGGTGTCGGTTCCCGTCACCACCGCCGCCGGGGACCAGACAAAACAGATATACACCTTGAAGTCGGGCTCCGAGGGTTACTGCATCGGCGACGTCTCCGGCTAGCCAGTACTCTGGGTGGCTGGTAACGGTCAGGGAGGAATGAAGCTCGTGCAGATCACCAGCGTCGGACACGCCGGATTCCACATTCGAACCGCTGCCGGAACGATCCTCTGCGATCCGTGGGTCAATCCGGCCTATTTCGGATCGTGGTTCCCGTTCCCCGACAACACCCAGCTGGACTGGGACGAGCTCGGCAACTGCGATTTCCTCTATGTCTCGCACCTGCACCGTGACCACTGGGACGCCAAGCACCTGGCCGACAAGGTCAACAAGGACGCCACCGTCCTGCTGCCCGACTACCCGGTGCCGGACCTGAAGCGGGAGCTCGAGAAGCTCGGCTTCACCAAGTTCGTGGAGACCGAGGACTCGGTCAAGACCACCGTCACCGGTCCCGGCGGGGATCTGGACATCATGATCATCGCGTTGCGCGCGCCCGCCGACGGCCCGATCGGCGACTCGGCCCTGGTCGTCGCCGACGGGGAAACCGTGTGCTTCAACATGAACGACGCCCGGCCCGTCGACATGGACATGCTGCACGACGCCTTCGGGCACGTGGACATCCACCTGCTGCAGTACTCCGGCGCCATCTGGTATCCGATGGTGTACGACATTCCGACCAAGACCAAGGCCAACTTCGGCAAGCAGAAGCGCCAGCGCGGCATGGACCGCTGCCGCTCCTACATCGAACAGGTCGGGGCCACCTGGGTCGTCCCGTCGGCCGGCCCGCCGGTCTTCCTCGACGACGAGCTGCGCTACCTCAACGACGACCGCGGCGACGAGGGCAATATCTTCCCCGACCAGATCGTCTTCCTGGACCAGATGAAGATCCACGGCAACGAGGGCGGGCTGCTCATGATCCCCGGCTCGACCGCGGATCTGTGTGGCAAGGAACTGAATTCGCTCACCCACCCGGTCGACCCGGACACCATCTACGGCGACAAGGCCGCCTACATCGAGGCCATGGCCCAGCGCATGGCGCCGGTGCTGGCCGCCGAGAAGGCCACCTGGGCCCCGGCCGAGGGCGAGCCGCTGCTGCCCGCGCTCAAGGCCAAGTTCGAGCCGATCATGGCGCAGAGCGACCTCATCTGCGACGGCATCGGCTACCCGGTCGGCCTGGTCATGGGCGGCGAGACCGTGGTGCTCGACTTCCCCAAACGGGTGGTGCGCGAGCCCATCGAGGGAGAAGGCAAGTACCGCTACGGATTCCGCATCGACCCGCAGCTGGTGCGCACCGTGCTGCGCGACGACGAGCCGGACTGGGTGAACACCATCTTCCTGTCGACGCGCTTCACCACCTGGCGCATCGGCGGCTACAACGAATTCCTCTACACCTTCTTCAAGTGCCTCACCGACGAGCGCATCGCCTACGCCGACGGCTGGTTCGCCGAGGCACACGACGATTCCGCCTCCACCGCGCTCAGCGGCTGGGAAGTGCAGCGCCGCTGCCCCCACCTCAAGGCCGACCTGTCGAAATTCGGTGTGGTCGAGGGCAATACGCTCACCTGCAACCTGCACGGCTGGCAGTGGGATCTGGAATCGGGCCGCTGCAAGACCTCCAAGGGCCACGAGCTGCGCTCGAAGAAACTGGTCTGATGCGGTGATCGCGGCCGATGCCCGGTGCATCGGCCGCCACCGGCCTGCTCAGTGCTGCGGACGCCTGAGGGAGTCCCGCGCACGCGATACCGCAGCGCGGTCTCCGGCCCGGGCGCCCGCGGTCTTCAGCACCTCGAATTCCGGCGCGACCGCACCCGGCGGCAGCCCCTTCTCGTCCAGGCGGCGGCGCAGGGCTCGCAGCTCACCCCAGAGGGATACCAGCACCGCACCGAATCCGGCCGCCACCCCCATCGCGACCACATGGTCCACCGGCAGACCGCCCGGCACCTGCGGCTCCGCCAGCGTCGCCACGGCCGTCACGCCGGCCAGGACGATCAGCACGATATTGCGTGCCACCGTGCCTCGCCCTATCGGGGCGGCGCTGGCGGCCCCGAAACATGAACAGACAGGGCGTTTTCCCTGGCGCAGCAGGCGCACCACCGCACCGGTGAACATTCCCAGCAGCAGTATCGCCACCAGCGCCGCACCGGCCGCGGTCCACGGCGGCAGCAGCGCCACCGCCACCACGGCCTCCACCGCCGGGAGCGCCCAGGCCACCGCGGGTGTCCAGGCAAGCGGGATCCCGAACTCCCCCACCGCCTTCCGGGTGCCGGGCCCATCGGCGAGCTTTCCCCACGCCGACAGGCCGAACACCACGGCCAGCACCAGACGCGCGACCCACACCACGTAGTCGATAGCCATGATCGCACCATCGCACACTCATGTGGACAGCGAATTACGAATCCGGGGAACAGATTTCATCCGCGCGATCGGGCGGCCACGGCGACCGCCACGAAGGTCAGCACACAGCCGATGATCGCCGACACCGAGAGCCCGATCCCGGTCGGCGCCACCACGTCCAGCACCAGCGACGCCAGCAGCTGGCCCGCCACCGAGGTCAGGCCCAGCAACAGCACCCCGATCCAGCGGACCACCAGCACCGCCAGCGCCACGAACGAAATGCCGATCAGGCCACCGAGATACAGCCACGGTTCGCTCGGCAGCGGCCCGAGACCACCGCGCCGGACCAGTACGCCCGCCTCGATGATCGCCAGCGCCGCCGTGCCGGTCGCGAAGTTGCCCAGCGTCGCCGAGAGCGGTCCGCCAACCGCACCGACCCGGCCGTTCACCGCCTGCTGCCAAGCCACCAGCAGCCCGGCGACCAGCGGTAACGCCACCAGCAGCATCGAGGCCGTCGAATGCCCGGCGACCGGGCCGGTGCCGCTCCGGCCGAGCACCGCGAGCAGCACGGCGACCAGCCCCAGCACCGCCGCACCGATCCGCCCGGCCGTCACCGGCGTCGGTCCGCCCGGGCCCAAACCCAGCCGATCCACCACCAGGCTGCTCACCAGCTGCCCGGCCACCGCGGCCACCGTGAACGCCGTCACCCCGATGGTCGCCACCGTGAGCCCCTGACAC
This sequence comes from Nocardia sp. NPDC004711, assembly GCF_053601595.1. Taxonomy (NCBI): domain Bacteria; kingdom Bacillati; phylum Actinomycetota; class Actinomycetes; order Mycobacteriales; family Nocardiaceae; genus Nocardia; species Nocardia sp. NPDC004711. The sequence continues at coordinate 54,816 of NZ_JBSGCB010000006.1, forward strand.
GCAACGAAATACGCGCCCGACAGCCCACCCAGCAGCTGCCACCATCGCAACTCCCCGGTACCGAGCGCGGCCCGCACCCGCCCGACCCCCGCCCGCAAGCGCCCGCTGCCCGCGTACACGACGGCCAGGATCAGCAATCCACTCCCGAAACTGATGGTGGCCGCCGCAATCCCATCGCCCAGCCGCTGCCCCAGCTCCCCATTGATCCGCGCCTGAATGGCCACGGCCGCGCCGATGGACCCCCCGAACCCCAACCCCGCCCACTGCCGCATTGCCACCGCCCGATTGTCCCCGCCTTCCCCGGCACCGCACCGACCAACCGGATCATGTCGCGCGTCGCTCCGACACACCGCACCACACTGGGCTCGGATCCCGTTCCGGCACAGGACGACCCGCAACCACTGTCGGGCGCAACCCCGAGCGTCCGACGACCTCCGCCGCCCTGCCGCTCCGGATCAGGGCTGCTCCGAATCCCGTGCAGCAGGCCCCGGCACCCGATCCGAGTCCGCTGCCGCCCGGGGCAGCCAGGTAGGGACCAGGGCCGCGGCCAGCAGCAGCGGCACCCCCAGCAGAGCGACCATCACCGGCAAGGACAGCCAGGTCGTGGCCACCGCGGCGAAAACGAAGACCAGCAGGGCGATCATCTCGGTGGCGAAGCCGGACACCGAGGTCACGGTCGCACGGGCGGGGCCCGAGATGGCGTCCTGCAGTCGGGCCGAGGCGATGACGTCGGCGTTGTAGTCGATGCCGTAAGCGACGCCCACCGCCGAAAAGCCCACGGCCGTCAGCACATACATTGCCTGCGGCTGATGGGCGGCCGCGCCCGCCAGCAGCACACCGGCGATGAACAGGACACCGGCCACGGCCAGCACCACAGCCATGACTCGCGCCGGGATTCCCTCCGTGCGGCCCGCCAGCGTCGCGCCGGCCAGGGCTCCGGCCACCGTGACACCCACCAGGACCGCGGCCAGGGACGGGCCGGCGCCGGCGTGATCGGCCAGCAGGGCGAAGTACTCGTCGAACGCGGTGATGCCGTTCAGCAGCGCCACCAGCATGACCCCGCGCCGAATCACCCTGACCCGCATGGCCTCTCGCATACCCAAGCGCAGCATGGCCAGGTAGCCGATGGATTCCGATTCGGCTGTGCGGGTTTCGCACGGGGGGTCGCGGTCATCAGTTCGCACGTACGGCTCCTGCCCGGACACACCGCCGTCTGTGTCCTCGGCATCGTCAGCCGGGGCCTCGACACCACCGTCCGCGTCTTCGAGCTCCTCCACCTCCGCCGCGGACACCGACTTCGGTGCGGTCGGCAGCAGGGCCGCGGTGGCAGTGTGCACGGCGGCGATCACCACACTGGACCAGGCGACCAGCGCGTAGCCGCCCCACGCGTAGAGCGGGGCCGCGACCAGAATGCCCGCCAGCGCAGCCGATTCGGTGGCGGCGCGGACATAGCCCATCAGCCGCGGGTATTCGGCCGTCGCGGCACGCGCGTGCAGATCGTCGTAGATCAGCGCCTCGAAGGTGCCCGAGCGGAGCGCGCCCGAAGTACCCCACAGCACGAAGCCGACGGCGAATCCCAGGTAGGAGGGGTACAGCGTCCACACCGCGAAGCCCGCCGCCAGCAGCGCACCCGACAGCACGAGCAGGCCGCGCCGCGAGACCGTGTCGGCCCAGGCACCGGAGGGAATCTCCAGCAGGAACGAGGTCGCGGACCAGATGGCGAACAGCGACGAGATCTGCGCCGTGTTCAGGCCGTGGTCGGCGAACAGCAGCGCGTAGATCGCATAGAGCGGGATCAGGTCCGCCGTGACGGCGAACAGCATCGCCCGCAGCGTCAGTGCGCGTATCGAGTGGGTTGGTACCCGGATCGGGTGGGTCGGTGCGTGCGTAGAGCCCACGCGCTCGGCGTGAGCCCGGGGCAGCGCACTACGGAGTACGAATCAACAGGCGTAGATGAGCAGCCGCATGGGATCAACCCTGCGCGCCGGGCGCCCCACCGTCAAGCGGATTGTCCAGCGGTACCCAGCCATTGGTCGACGGCTCGCCCTCCGACACCGCCGCGCCGACCAGACCGTGCCGGTCATTGAGGTCGCTGATGAGCTCGGACACCGGGTGCGAATCGCTGTAGTGGTAGCCCTGGGCCAGCGCGAAACCGAGCTCGGTGAGCACGGCGGCCTGGTATTCGGTCTCCACCCCCTCGGCGATGACCTGCAGGTCCAGCGACTTGCTCAGCGCCGCGATCACGCCCAGCAGCGGCGGCGCGGGGGAATCCGACTGGATGGACGCCACGAAGGACTGGTCCACCTTGAGGATGTCCGACGGCAGCGTGGCCAGCCGGCTGAGCGAGGAGTAGCCGGTGCCGAAATCGTCGATGGCGATGCGGACGCCGAACTCGCGCAGCTTGTGCAGGTTCGCGATGGCCGTCTCGGATTCGGCGGCCAGCTCGCTCTCGGTCACCTCGAGCACGAGTTGCTCGGCGGGCCAGCCGGATTCCGCGAGGATGCCGGAAACCCGGTCGGCGTACTCGGTTTCGGCCAGCTCCAGCCCGCTCACATTGACGTTCAGGGTCAGATCCAGCTGGGCGAAGGTCTCCTGCAACCGGGCGGCATCGGCGCAGGCCCGTCGCAGCACCAGCTCGTCCAGATCGGAGATGAGGTCGTATTCCTCGGCGACCCGGATCAGCCCCTCGGTGGTCACATCGGGCTGCGCGTGCGAAGACCAGCGCAGCAGGGCTTCCACGCCGACCGCGCGGGTCGCGCCATCGGTGAGACTCACGATCGGCTGGTACTGCACGTCCAGCGTGCCGCGATCGATGGCCTCCCGCAGCTCCACCGCCAGCGGCAGCTGCCGCGAGGACTCCAGCATGGTGCGATTGCGGCCCGCCTGCTTGGCCCGGTACAGGCCCACATCCGCACGCGACACCAGCAGCGACCCGGATTCGCCCGGCTGCCAGGACGTCACGCCCGCGGAACAGCCGGTGGTGACGGCCGCGCGCAGCTCCTCGGTCAGCAGGATCGCGGCCTGCTCGGTGGTCCCGGGCAGCAGTAGCGCGAACGCGTCACCGCCGTAGCGGGCCAGCCGCTGCTCCGGCGCAAGCAGTTTCGACCAGGAGTCGGCCACCCGCTGCAGCACGGCGTCACCGGCCCGGTGCCCGAGGTGATCGTTGATCTTCTGGAAGCGGTCCAGGTCCACCAGCACCAGGGCCAGGCCCTGGCCGGTACGGGTGGCGTGCCCGATGGCATTGCTCAGCGCCCGATCGAAACCACGCCGGTTCAGCAGCCCGGTCAGCACATCGATATCGGCGTCCGACGCCATGCGCGTCAAAATGCCGACCACGATGCCGATTCCGAACGTGATACCCGCCGGAATGATGCCCGACCACCACGGCAACCCGCGCGACGGCACCACCCACAGACAGCAGACGATGGCGAACGCTATGTGCCCGCCCAGCCAGCGCCAGGAGAAGAAGATGGCGGCATCACAGGCGACGAACACATAGAACGCCGCCAGACCGATCGCGCCGACCGTATTCGGAAACCAGTGCACCGCAATGGTCACCAGCACGGTCGCGGTCGCCACATACGCGTGATGCACCCAATGCGGCAGCCGCGGACCCCAGATCAGCAGACTGATACCCAGCAGCAGCGCCACGAACGCCGCCGCACCCACCAGCGGCCGATTGCCCTCGTCACCCGGAGCGACCGCAGTCAGAACCAGGCCCAGGACCCCGCCCATGACGTAGAACGCCCCGGTGGTCCGAGCCATGACCATTGCCGTCGCCAGCGCCGACGCCGCCCGTACCCGGGTCCGGGTATCGCCGCGGGACCCGATTCCTCGCACGCTGCCTAGCCTAGACACAAGCCCTGACACCAGTAGACACAACCGACGGAATAAGCCACGCCGAGTAGCGAATATTCAGCGAGGTACCAGCACGTCGGTGCCCACGAAAGGCACCAGCGCAGCGGGCACCCGCACCGAACCATCGGGCTGCTGATGGTTCTCCAGCAAAGCGACAATCCACCGAGTCGTGGCCAGAGTGCCGTTCAGAGTGGCGGCGATCTGCGGCTTGCCGTTCTCGTCCCGGTACCGGACATTCAGGCGACGCGCCTGGAACGTCGTGCAATTCGAGGTCGAGGTGAGCTCGCGGTAGGTCTGCTGCGTGGGAACCCAAGCCTCGCAATCGAATTTGCGGGCAGCCGAGCTGCCCAGGTCGCCGGCGGCCACATCGATGACCCGGTAGGGCACCTCGATGGCGGCGAGCATCTCCTGCTCCCAGGCCAGCAGCCGCCGGTGCTCGGCGTCGGCCTGGTCCGGGGTGGTGTAGACGAACATCTCCACCTTGTCGAACTGGTGCACGCGGATGATGCCGCGCGTGTCCTTGCCGTAGCTGCCCGCCTCCCGGCGGAAACACGACGACCAGCCGGCATAGCGCTCGGCGCCCGCGCTCAGATCCAGGATCTCGCCCGAGTGATAGCCCGCCAGCGGCACCTCCGAGGTGCCGACCAGGTACAGGTCGTCGTCCTCCAGGTGGTAGACCTCGGCGGAGTGCTGGCCCAGGAAACCGGTGCCCTGCATGATCTCCGGGCGCACCAGCACCGGCGGGATCATCATGGTGAACCCGTTGGCCACCGCCTTCTGCGCGGCCAGCTGCAGCAGGCCCAGCTGCAGCAGCGCGCCGTTGCCGGTGAGGAAGTAGAAGCGCGAGCCCGACACCTTCGCGCCGCGCTCCATGTCGATCAGGCCCAGCGACTCACCCAGGTCCAGGTGATCCTTGGGCTCGAAATCGAACTCGCGCGGCGTGCCGATGGTGTCGAGCACGATGTAGTCGTCCTCGCCGCCGGCGGGCGCGCCCTCCTGCACCACATTCGACAGCGCGCGCTGGGCGGCGTCGAGGTCGGCGTCCGCGGCGGTCTCGGCGGCCTCGGCCTCCTTCACCTTCGCCGACAGTTCCTGACCCAGCTGCAGCAGCGCCGGACGCTCGTCCGGGGAAGCCTTGCCGACCTTCTTGCCCAGGGCCTTGTGCTCGGCGCGCAGATTGTCGGCCGTCGCGACCGCGGCGCGACGGGCGGCATCCGCCTCGAGCAGGGCATCCACCAGGGAGGGGTCCTCGCCACGCGCGCGCTGCGACGCACGGACCACATCCGGGTTCTCCCGCAGGAATCGAAGGTCGATCATGGCCATTGAGCCTAGTAGGCGACCGCCAGTGGATTTCGTGTAGGTCCACGGCCTCGGTATTCGATCTTGATCGGCGCGGTTTCGCCCCCGATCCCGCCGATCCACCCCACGACCGGCCGATATCCACCCTAGGGTTAGCGGCATGGGACGGCAGGGAGTCCGGCAGGGCTCCGCCGTGGTCTTTCCGAGGAGTGAGCATGCCCCAATACACCCCGCACACCGCCGATTTCGTGGTCGTCGGAGCCGGATCCGCGGGGGCCGCAGTGGCCGCGAAACTGAGCGAGCGACCCGGCGTCAGCGTCGTGGTCCTGGAGGCCGGCGGCGAGGACAGCGACAAATTCGCCCACATTCCCGCGGCGTTCAACCAGCTGTTCCAGGGCCCCAACGACTGGAACTACCGCACCGAACCCCAGCCCGAGCTCAGCAACCGGCGCGTCTACTGGCCGCGCGGCAAGATGCTCGGCGGCTCCTCCTCCATGAACGCCATGATGTGGGTGCGCGGCTTCGCCGCCGACTACGACGAATGGGCCCGCTACGCCGGACCGAGCTGGTCCTTCGAGCAGGTGCTCCCCATCTTCCAGCGGATGGAAGCCGTCGAGGAGGCCAACGAGCCCGGTGAAGGCCGCAAGGGGCCGCTGCACATCTCCCGCCAGCGCAGCCCGCGCCCGCTCACCCACACCTACCTGCAGGCCGCCACCGAAGCCGGATACCCGGTGGAACGCGCGAATCAGGATCGGCCACAAGGCTTCTCGCAGACCATGGTGACCCAGAAGCGCGGCGCGCGCTGGAGCACCGCCGACGCCTACCTGCGGCCGGCACGCCAGCAGGGACGCAACATCACCGTCGTCACCGACGCGCACGTCACCCGGGTGCTGTTCGAGGGCAAGCGCGCCACCGGGGTGGAATTCCGGATCGGCGGCGAGACCAAGCAGATCACCGCCAAGCGCGAGATCATCCTGTCCGGCGGCGCCATCAACAGCCCGCAGCTGCTCATGCTCTCCGGCATCGGCGACGGCGACCGGTTGCAGGAGCTGGAAATCCCCGTCGTCCAGCACCTGCCCGAGGTCGGGCGCGGCCTGCGCGACCACCTGGCCGCGCCCATCATCTACCGCACCAGCGGGGGCAGCCTCTACGGCGCGGACAAGAACCTGCTCGAGCTCGCCAACTACCTGCTGCTGCGGCGCGGGCAGCTGACCTCGAACATCGGTGAGGCCTACGGGTTCGTGCGCAGCCGCGAGGAGCTCGACCTGCCCGACCTGGAACTCATCTTCGCGCCCGCACCATATATCGCCGAGGGACTGGGCGATCCGGACGGGCACGCGCTCACCTTCGCCGCCGTGCTGCTCAAGCCGGAATCCATCGGCAGCGTCACCCTCACCTCCCCGGACCCGTTCACCGCGCCGCGCATCAACCCGCGCTACTGCGCCGAGCCCGCCGACCGCGCCGCCCTGCTCGCCGGTCTGCGCATCTGTGCCGAACTGGCGAACCAGCCGGCGCTGAAGGAGCACATCGGCGAGCTCATGCAGCCGGCCGTGTCCTCCGACACCCCGATGGAGGAGGTGCTGCAGCGCTGCCTCGAGGACCACTCGCACACGCTGTACCACCCGGTCGGCACCTGTGCCATGAGCCGCGACGAATCCAGCGTGGTGGATCCGGAACTGCGGGTGCGCGGCATCGAGGGCCTGCGTGTGGCCGACACCTCGGTCATGCCGGTGATCACCCGCGGCCACACCCACGCCCCGGCGGTCATGATCGGCGAGAAGGCGGCCGAGCTCATCCTGTCGTGAGGCGCCACCACGCACTCTGACCCCCAACAACAGCACCTTAAGGTTCGCGGCCCGGCTCGATTCTGGACTGCGCTCCGCCTCCCCGCGCTCGGAGCGGATACGGGAGCGAAGCGGAGGAGCGGAGGCGGGAAGAATCGAGCTTCCGGCTCCATAAGACCTGCGCCTTGGCCGCGAACCCGCCGGAGCGAAGCGGAGGCAATTAAGCTCGGTGCCGATGCCTGAGCAAAAGATGCCTTCGCAGTGGCCCGCGCCTCCGTCCTCGCAGCGCCCCGGGCCGCCGAACCGTCGGAAGCCGACAGCGCTGGATCGTTTGCTGACGCCGTTCCGCGCCATGGAATCCAAGCTGGACCAGAACGGTCCGCTCTCGGCGTCGACGGTGCGGTGGGGGCTGCTGGCCATGGCGGCCGGCGTCACCCTGGCCGTGCTCATCACCATGTTCGTCTCCAACGGCTTCGACTCCAATCGCGTGAAGGCGCACGCGCCGGGGGCCGCCCAGCCCACCGGCGCGGTCGCGGGCGCGGCCTTCGGCACCGCCCGGGAGGGCGACTGCCTGACCTGGTCCAAGGCCAATGCGGGCGACCTCACCAAGGTCGACTGCGCCAGCAAGCACCTGTTCGAGGTCACCGCGGACATCGACCTGAGCAAGTACCCGGGCAAGGAGTTCGGGCCCGGCTCCCGCTTCCCGGACTCGCTGCGCTTCTCCGAGCTGCGCGACGAGCACTGTGTCAGCGCCGCCCAGGAATACCTCGGCGGCCGCCTGGACCCGCGCGGCAAATTCGTTGTCGGCCTGATCAATCCGGGTGAGGCGGGCTGGCAGGCGGGCGAGCGGACGCTGCGCTGCGGCCTGCAGGTCTCCCGCAGCCAGGGCCTCGCCACCAAGCCCATCACCGGCAGCGTGCGCGACATCAACCAGTCCAAGGTCTACGACCTCGGCACCTGCATCGGCATCAAGTCCAACCTGCCCACCGATCCGGTCGACTGCACCCAGCCGCACGCCTTCGAGATCGTCTCCACCGTGGACCTGGCCACCCACTTCAACGGCGGCCCGCCCTCGAAGGACGATCAGGACAAGTTCATGGAGGACGAGTGCACCAAGGACGCCGGCGACTACCTCGGCGCCCCCGACGCACTGCGCAACAAGACCCTCACCCTGTTCTGGGACGCGCTCGACGCCCGCAGCTGGCTGGCCGGTTCCCGCAGCCTCAACTGCATGGTCGGCAAGGGCGCCGACCAGGAGGGCTTCGCCACCATCACCGGATCGGCCAAGGGCGACATCCAGATCGACGGCCAGGCCCCCGTGCCGCCGCCCAACAACGGCCGCTACACCCCGCCGCCGCTGCCCGGCGCGGCCCCGCCGGTCATCCCCCAGCCACGGTGATGCGACGGAAGCTGTAGGCATGCCCGTCTCCATGTCCGACGACCACTTCGAGGAATTGGTCGGCGACGCCCTCGATCTGATTCCGCGGGAGTTGTCACAGGCGATCGACAATGTGGTGGTGCTCATCGAGCCGCGCAGCGACGAGGACCCCCACCTGCTCGGTCTGTACCACGGCATCGCCCTCACCGACCGGGACTACAGCCACTACGGGGGCGCGCTGCCGGACACCATCACCATCTATCGCGAGGCCATCCTCGGGATGTGTCACAGCGAAGAAGAGGTGGTCGAGGAGGTGGCGATCACCGTAATCCACGAGATAGCGCACTATTTCGGGATCGACGACGAGCGCCTGCATCAGCTGGGCTGGGGCTGAATCAGCTGGGCTGGGGCTGACCAGCGGCATCGGGAACCGATCGGCGAACCTCCACGTCCAATCCTCACAACCGGGGTGGAACGGCGAAGGGAGCCCGATCATGGTCGGCCACATGCTGGTGCAGCCCGAGGTGATCCTCGCGGCCGCTCTGGAACTCGATCTGCTCGCCGAACGCCTCGCCGCCGCCGCGAGCGCGACGGCTCCGGCCACCCATGTGCTGCCCTCCGGCACCGAGGAGGTGTCCTTCCTCGCCGCAGCGCATTTCAACAATGCCGCGCTGACCCACGACCACTCGGTCGCCCAGGGCATTCTCGAACTGCATCACGCGGCCGCCACCCTGCGCAGCCAGCTGGCCCAGTACCTGGCCCAGGACGCCGAGCGCGCAGCCGGTCTCGCCGCGATCCAGGTGTAGAGGGGAGACGCACGCATGACGCTGGGAATCACGGGGGTGTGCTGGCTGCCCCGGATGGCCGAATTCAATTCCCTCTGCCTCGATACCGGGGCGCACGCCATTCCGATCGTGGCCGCGGGCAGCGCCTGGGGCGCGCTCACCGCCTCCTGGGTGGACGCCACCACCACGGTGACGCGGGTGATGGCCGAGATCGGGGTCGGTCTCGAAGGACTGAACGGGCTCACTGTGCTGGCCCGGCTGGGCGGTTTCACCGCGTGGGCCGAACAGCAGGCCGTCATGGCCGGCGTGATGGCGGGCAAGGCCGCCGCCAATGCCACCGCCTACACCGTGGCCTCCCTCGCCATGCCGAGCCTGCCGGAGATCGCGGCCGTCGAAACTGCACGTGCGGCCGCATATTCCAGCGGCGGCGCGCTCAACGGGACCGCGGAGGCAGCCGAGGCGGCCAAGCTGGCGCTGGACATCCGGGCCGCGCTGGTGATGGAAACCTATGAGGCCGCAACGAGTTCGATGGTGGCCACGCCCGGCCAGTTCCTGATGCCGCCGCCCATCGCCGTGGGCGCGGGCTCGGCCAATACGGGTGGCGACCCGCTCACCATTGACAGCGATCCGCTGCGGGCGGCGCTCGGCACGGCCGCCGTCTCGGCGCAGAATCCGGCCGTCACCAGTGCCCTGTCGCAGGTTGCACAGTTGGCGGGGACGGTGGTCACCAGCGGTGTGACCAGCGCGGGAAACGTTGCTGGTACAGCGATTACGGCGGTCGCGAATGCGGTGACGCAAACGCCCGGCTTCGGCACCTCCGGCCTGCCGGTCACGGCGGGCGCGGGTGTCTCGACCGCCGGCGCGGGCGGCGCGGCGCCGGCCACGCAGGCGGTGTCCGTCACCGGCGGCGGCACGCCGACGAACATCGGAAATGGCGCGGGCACACTGCAGTTGCCCGAGGGCTGGGGCGCGGGTCTCGGAAACGCCGGTGGCGCACCGGCTCCCGCGGCGCCGATCGCCGAACCGGTGACCGTGACCACCACACCGGCCGCGACCGCGCCGGTCCGTTCGGCCGGAACCAGCCCGCTGCCCGGCACCCGGGACAGTGACGAGGAAGAGTCCCACCGCGGCCACGACTACGGCCGCTCGGTGCAGGTGTTCGCCGACGGCCGGGTCATCGCGCCCGCGGTCATCGGCGGCGACCCACCGGCCGACCGGTGACCGTCCTCGGGGCGGACCGCGGGCCGTCGACGCTGCGGTCGGTCACGCTGTCGCTCGACGAAATGCAGTATCTCCTGGAGACATTGGGGATCGACGAGCTGCCCGTGGTGCTGGATGCCATGGGCCGCTACGACAATGCCGCCGACCACGACACCGCCATGTCCAGGGCGTCCGCCGCCCTGACCGCGCGTGAACTGCTCGACGGCGACGAGGTGCATCCGGAACTGGCCGAACGGCTGCGCGTGCTCTACCGGCCACACTGGGTGCTGGCCGTGCGCTGGTATGTGGCGGGGCAGGTCAACCGGTGCTGTGTGGCCAAGGGCGACGACATCGAGGTGGTGGCGCTGCGCGGCCCGGGCACCTGTGTCATCGACGCGGCCGGTCACGATCTGCCGGGCACCGTGATGGCCGCGCTCGGCCCGGCCGATGCGCTGGAACTGTCCGGAATGAACGCGCCCACCGCGGATCTGGCTCCCGTGTTCGACGACGCGGGCGATGCCGCCACCACGGCCAGGCGACTGGCCGCGGTGGGCACCCCGGCCCGCGACGCACCGGTCCTCGCTTCGGCTCTGGTGCAGGTGAATTCGCACGCGGAGATCGTCGGCGTGCGCTACGGCGACGGCGCGCGCGACGTGGTGGGCACCCACCTCGCGGTGTACAACACCCGGCACGGCCGTTTTCTCGCCAGCACCGGCACCGCCGCGGACGGGACGAAGTGGACGTCGCTGGCGGGCGGCACCCCGGCCCGGCTGCGCACGGCGCTGCGGGATCTCATCGAATCCCTGCCGCTGCGAACGGAATTCCCGGGCTAACCCATGGGGTCGTCGCCGCCGGCCGCGATGGCGTCGCCGAACGGTGCGGGATAGCGGCCCCAGCGGCTGCATTCCCAGGTGCCGTCCTCGAACGGCTGCAGCTCGATGGTCTCGGTATTGTCCAGGTGATTGTTGGCGGCGAAAGGCCTTGGCACCCCGGTCAATTCGCGCGAGACCAGCCGCATGGCCGCGCCGTGGCTGACCACGATGACATCGTGAGCGTCCGGGCGGCTCAGATAGTCGTCGCGTAGGCGCTGCAGTGCCGGGACGTAGCGGGCGAGCACGTCCTCCCCGGATTCGCCACCGGGCACCCGGACGCTCAGATCACCGAAATGCCAAGCGTGATACACCTTCTGGAATTCCTCGTGCGCGGACGGGGTGTTCAACCCCTCGAGGTCGCCGAGCTGCACCTCCTGCAGATCCTCCAGCACATCCAGGGTGACCCCGGTCGCGGCCTCGATGTAGCCGCCGGTCTGCCGGGCGCGCAGCGCGGCCGAGGAGAACAGCCGCTGCGGCGGGACGGCCAGGTTCGCGCCGTAGCTCTTCGCCTGCGCCACACCGCGTTCGGTGAGCGGCAGGCCCGGCAGCCGGGTGTCGAGGATCTTGCCGACATTGCCCTCGGTCTCGCCGTGCCGGACCAGGATGAGTTTGCCGGTCACAGGTCGGCCACCCCCTTCTTCAGATCGGCCAGCCAGGCCGCGCCGGGTGCGTCCGGCGGCGGCGGGGTGCCGGTGGCCGCGGTAGCCGGCCAGGAGCCGAGGAATCGGATCCGGGCGGCCGTGCGGTGCAGTGCCTTCAGTGCCTCGGCGACCGCGGCGTCGTCGATGTGCCCGACGCAGTCCAGGTAGAAACGGTAGGTGCCCATGCCGGTGCGGGTGGGCCGGGATTCGATGCGGGTGAGATCGATACCGCGGGTGGCGAATTCGGCGAACGCGCGCATGAGCGAGCCGGGCTCGTTGGCCAGCTCCAGCACGATGGAGGTGCGGTCGGCCCCGGTGCGCGGCGGCGCCGGCCGCGGGGCGGTGACCAGCACGAAGCGGGTGACGGCCCGATCGACATCGGCGACGCCGTCGGCCAGGGTGGTGAGCCCGAGGCGGGCGCCGGCCAGCGCGGTGGAGACGGCGGCATCGGCGTGCCCGGCGACGACGTCCTCGGCAGCCGCGGCATTGGAGGCGGAGGTGTACAGCTGCGCCAGCGGCATGGTGACGGCCAGCCACATACGGACCTGCGCGGCCGCGACCGGATAGGCCGCGATCCGGCGCACCTCGTCGAGCTCGATGCCGGGGCGGCCCACGATGGTGAAGGCCACGTCCAGGTCGGTTTCCGCGATGATCTGCAGCCGCGGGCCGACGGCCAGCGCGTCCAGCGTCGGCGCGATGGAGCCCTCGACCGAGCTCTCGATCGGCACCACCGCGCCCGCGGCCTGACCGGCCCGCACCAGCTCGACGGCCGCGCCCTGACTCGGGGCCGGGACACGCTCGACCGGTCCATCGAAGACTCCGGTGGACTCCAGTTTGGCGAGGGCCATCTCCGTGAAGGTTCCCGACGGCCCGAAGTAGGCGATACGCGGCACGGTTACGACATTACTTGCGTGTGCCCGGTCGCCCCCGGCTTTGGTCAACTCCTGGGTAACTTCGCACCCCCGGGCGCGGTGGGTTCAGGCGCCCAGTACGGCGAGGGTGGTGGTCACGGCCGCGACCTCGCCGGTTTCGATGGCGAGCAGCACCTCACGGAACGCCTCGACCGCGGATGGTTTCAGCCCGCTGAGGAACGCGATGTCCGGTGCGGCGAGCGCGCCGCGAATGTCCTCACCGCAGAGCGCGGCCACGGTCGCCGCCACACCCGCCAGCGCCCGCTCGCCCGAATCGGTGCGGGCGACGAAACCGCTGTCGCCGTGCACGATTCGCACCAGGAACTCCGACACCGCCTCGTCGTCGAGCGCCAGGTCCAGCACCTCGACGCCCGGATCGGCGGAGACCGGGCGGACCAGCTCCGCGGTCAATCCGCGGGCCGGGCGGGGCGGGACGGACAGGGTGAGGGCGACCGGTTCGGGCGCGGGGGACGAATCGTGCGGCACGTCTTCACGGTAGCGATCGGCGCGACACGGGCGGCGCGGCCACCCGGGAAGCCCTTGCGCACGCGACCCACGTCACTTAGCTTAGGTTTACCTAATTCAACTCCCGGAGGTGTGTATGCCACCCGCGGCCCAGGTCGTCGCACCCACTACCGCCGAACGCGTGCACACCGCCTGCGCGCACGCCGAGAACGCGGTCCTGGCCCTGCCCGGCCTCGACCCGGTGCCCACCTCCGTGCACCTGCTGCGACAGTGCGGGGACATGGTGCTGGCGGTCCCGATGAACTCCACCGCCGCCGGTCTCGTCCTCGGCTGCGGCGCGAACGGATCCCCCGCGGTCCTCGAACTCACCGACCAGGCCCCGCTGCCGCTGCGCGAACGCGTCCGTGCCCTGGTCTGGCTGCGCGGCTGGGCGCACGCCGTGCCGGCGCACGCGCAGCGCGCGCTGGCCGGCGCGGTCGCCGCCGACCATCCGCATCCGGACCTGCTCGACGTCGGCCACACCGCCGTCCTGCTGCGGCTGGTCATCGACTCCGCGGTGGTGGCCGACACCGCCGGCGCCGACTCGGTCGAACGCGAGCAGCTGCGCGACGCCCGACCCGATCCGTTCTGCGCGCTGGAAGCCGGTTGGCTGCAACACCTTCAGGCCGATCACCCCGATGTGGTGGACCGCCTGGCCCGCCGGCTGCCGCACGCCCTGCGCCGCGGCGCCCTCATCCATCCGCTGGCCATCGACCGCTACGGCGTCACCCTGCGCGTCGAGACCACCGAGGCCGACCACGACATCCGCATCCCGTTCGAGGCCCCGGCGCACGACATCGAATCCCTCAGCCGCGCGGTACACACCTTGGCGGGCAACCCCTTCCACGGCGGCCTGCACCGCATCTGACGAGTTCGCCGGGCGCCCGCCTAGATTGGCGGGCATGGTTTCGGCTGATCCCGCACCCGTGTGGCCCGCACCCGAATCGTCCGAATCGGGCCGGCGGGCGATCAAACTCGAGATCGCGGTGGTGCTGGTCGTCACCTTCGGGCTGAGCGGGGCCAGTGCGGCACTGTCACTGCTGGAGAGCGCCCTCGCGCCCGGCGGAGTGGGCGGGCAGACCGTCGCGCTGAACGCGCCACGGGCCACCCGGTCGACCATCGACCTGCTCTTCCAGCTGCTGAGCGTGGCCCGTCTGCTCGGCTGGGCGGCGCTGGGCCTCTATCTGCTGTGGCGCAGCGGGATCGCGCCGCGGGCGATCGGACTGGCGCGGCGGCTGCGCTGGCGGGCGGACGTGCTCCCGGGACTCGCGCTCACGGCCGTGATCGGAGTCCCCGGGCTGGGACTGTATCTCGCGGCCCACGCGCTGGGTGTGAGCGTCACCATCGTGCCCAGTTCGCTCGCGCACTGGTGGCGGCTGCCGGTGCTGGTGCTGTCCGCGTGGGCGAACTCGGCGGCCGAGGAGGTGCTGGTCGTCGCCTACCTGATCTCACGATTGCGGGCGCTGGGGTGGACGGAGAATCGGTCGCTGCTGGCGTCGGCGATCCTGCGCGGCAGCTACCACCTGTACCAGGGCCTGGGCGGCGGGCTCGGAAACCTGGTGATGGGATTGATCTTCGGACGCTACTGGCAGCGCACCAACCGGCTCTGGCCGCTGCTGCTGGCGCACGCGCTCATCGACTCGATCGCCTACATCGGGTACACCTTCCTGCACGGACACGTCTCCTGGCTGCCGTAATCCGATCGGAACGAGCCACGCGGGCGCCGCGGTCGGTACTGTTTTCAGTGATGAACGGCGACGACCCCCAGCACTGTGCACG
Organism: Nocardia sp. NPDC004711; assembly: GCF_053601595.1. Lineage (NCBI taxonomy): Bacteria > Bacillati > Actinomycetota > Actinomycetes > Mycobacteriales > Nocardiaceae > Nocardia > Nocardia sp. NPDC004711. The sequence continues at coordinate 69,827 of NZ_JBSGCB010000006.1, forward strand.
GATACGCCGGGAGCCGCCGCCGGGACGCCCGGGCGAGCCCCCGGCGTACCCGCCTCGACCCGCGGCGAATCCCGGGCAATCGCAGAGACCTTCGTCTCACCGGCCGCCCGCGGACAGCCGGCCCGTTAACGACGGCAGGCCCCGGATAGAACCAACTCAGGTGATCCGACGCCATGAATCCGGTCCGGACCTGGCCTATTCGCAGGTCCCGCCCGGGAACCCGGCCCCGCGGCAGCGGCCGCCGGGGACTCGCGTTCCGCCGCACCACAATCGCGGGCCCGGGGACCATCGGATGCCGCCGCCGGGCAATCGGGTGCCGCCCCCGCGGGAGCGCGCCGCCGCCCCCATGGGTCACGCGCCGACCCGGCAGCCGGTCCCCTTCCGGGAGGAGCCGCCGCGCACTCCCCCGCCACCACCGCCCGTTCAGCGCCGCGGCGGCGACGGCCGCCCACCCCGCGGCTCCCGGCCCCGCAGGAAGCGGCACTGGGTCCGCTGGACCCTCTCGCTGCTGCTGGTGCTCCTGCTGCTGCCGATCGCGGCGGCCATCTATGTCGACACCCACCTGACCCGGATCGACGCCCTCGCGAACTATTCGGGCCGGATCGGCGACACGCCCGGGACGAATTGGCTTCTGGTCGGTTCCGACAGCCGCTCGGGGCTGTCCAAGGATCAAGAGCAGCAGCTGTCCACCGGTGACTCCTCCGATGTCGAGGGCGAGCGCACCGACACCGTCATCCTGGTGCACATCCCGAAGTCGGGGCGGCCGACGCTGGTGAGCCTGCCGCGCGACTCGTATGTGAGCATCCCGGGGGTCGGCAAGGACAAGCTCAATGCCTCCTTCGCCGTCGGCGGCGCATCGCTTCTGGTCAAGACGGTGGAGGGCGCGACCGGCGTGCACATCGACCACTATGTGCAGATCGGCTTCGGCGGCTTCGCCAATATCGTGGACGCGGTCGGCGGCATTCAGATGTGCCTGGACGCGCCCATGAAGGATCCGCTGGCCGGTATCGACCTGCCCGCGGGCTGCCAGACACTCAACGGACCCGAGGCGCTGGGCTTCGTGCGCTCCCGCGCCACCCCGCGCGCGGACCTGGATCGCATGCTCAACCAGCGGAAATTCCTCAGCGCCCTGCTGAAGAAGGCGGCGAGCCCGGGCACGCTGGCCAATCCGTTCCGGTCCTGGCCGCTGGTGCGGGATCTGACCTCGGCGCTGAAGGTCGACAAGGGCGCGCACATCTGGGATCTGGCGAGCCTGGGCAATGCGCTGAACAGCGATCCCATCACCACGACGGTCCCGGTCGGTGGATTCGAGGACGTGGCCGGCAGTGGCAATGTCCTGCTCTGGGACAAGACGAAAGCGAGTGCTTTCTTCGACGCGCTGGCCAAGGATCAGCAGATCCCGCAGGACTTGATCACCACCGTCGGCAGCTAGGCCGAATTAGGCAATACTTGCCTCAATAAGGCTGCACTCAATAAGGCTGTACTTGGATGACACGCGGTTTGACCAGGCATTAATGTCATCCGCATGTCCACCCGAACCCAGACGAAGCGCAGCAAGTTCCAGGCCCTGCTCCAGGATCAGATCCGCAACGAATTCAATGCCGAACACCAGTACATCGCGGTGGCGATGTGGTTCGACAATGCCGATCTGCCGGTTCTGGCCAAGTATTTCTACAAGCAGGCCGTCGAAGAGCGTAACCACGCGATGATGGTCGCGCAGTACCTCATCGATCACGACATCGCCGTCGAGATGCCCGGAACCGAGGCCGCTACGACGCAATTCGCGAATGCCAAGGAGCCCATCGCGCTGGCGCTCGCACAGGAGCAGGCCGTCACCGAGCAGATCATCCAGCTCGCCAGGACCGCCCGGGAAGAGGGCGACTACCAGGGCGAGCAGTTCATGCAGTGGTTCCTCAAGGAACAGGTCGAAGAAGTCGCGACCATGAATACCCTGCTCACCGTCGCCGAGCGGGCCAGCGCGAATCTTTTCGACCTGGAGAATTTCGTGCAGCGGGAAATGAGCGGTCCGAAGGACGCGTCCGGCGCACCGCACGCCGCGGGCGGCTCGCTGTAATTACTCCGTGGGCCGAAGGTAATTCGGTTCCCGGCCCGGTGGATTCACACAGCAGGCCCGGTCCCTTGCGCTGGACCGGGCCTGTTGCATGTGCTCGGTGCTCGTGCGATACGTACCCGCCTTTTCCTTACTTCTGCGGCACTGTGACGGTGCCGGTCGCGTTGGCGGACAACGTACCGAACAGCGACTTGACCACGGCCAGAATGGCATCCATGGTTTTTCTCCTCATCTGATATCCGGTGTGATGATCACCGGATCCCCTGAACTTCCGGGGTGAAGAGAACTTAACCGAGCACTCGGAGCGAAACAGGCACTTTTCAGAAAAATCCCCGCAAAAAATCCGGGCCGTTCACCGAGTGAATCCAGTTACCGGAGAACGGCCCGGACCGTGCCGGTACCGCGGGTGCTCAGCCCGACAGTGTCAGCGCAGCGTGACCTGGCGCGACCGCAGGCCGTCACGGGAGCGGCGCTCCTCGGAGGTCAGCGGGGCGTCCGACTGCAGCGCGGTCGCCAGCTTCGCACCGAACTCGCGGGCCGGGCCCTCCCACTCGCTCGCGTGCCGCTCCGGATCCAGGTCGAAGACCGGCACCAGCAGACCATGGGTGCGGAACGAGCCCGCGAAGCGCGAACCCTCACCCAGATGCAGATCACCGGCCGCGTGCAGCCGCGCGAGCGCCAGCATCAGCTGGTCCTCGTCCTCGGGCCGTACCCAGCGGATGTGCGCCTTCTCGCCGGCGTCCACCCACCAGGCGGCGCCGACGGCGTCCGCACCCAGCTCCAGGCGGGCCGACGGCATGATGGCCTGATTGGCCTGCTCGATGGTGGCGGCCACCTGCGGATCCGGAGTGACACCCGCCGGCACCCACCAGTTGAAGTCCTGGTGCACGGTCAGATCCAGGGCCGCACCCGGATCCAGCACCTCGGTGAGCCGCGGCGTGCCATCCACGGTCGTGGCGCTCAGCGACTCGCCCGGGGTGGCGGACTGGGTCCACAGCACGGCGGCGGCCAGATCCGCGGCCGGATCGGCGGACTGGAACTGCACCTGCGTGCCGACGAAACCGATCGGCTCGTCACCGGCCCGCACCAGCGCGGCAACCGCGCCCGGCAGCACGGTGGCGAGGGTGACCTCCCGCTCCGCGGCGACATTCGGCGACAGCTTCAAGATCGCGGTCGCCGACGGCACGAACTCCCGTAGCGCCACCAGATCGCATTCGGCGGCCAAGCCCTCGAAGGGGCGCGTCACGGCCTGCGCCGCCGCCTCCTGTTCGGCGCGGCGGGCGGCCAGCTTCTGCGCCCGATTGGAGTCCGGCTTGGGACTGTTGCGCTTGCTCTTACCCATGACTGGCAAACCTACTGTGTTCGATGCCCTCCGCTTCGCTCCGGGCGGGTTCGCGGCGCTGAAAGTCTCGTTCTTCCCTCCTCCGCTCCTCCGCTTCGCTCCCCCGCTCCGTCAGTCCAGAACGAGACGCGCCGCGAACCACCAAAGATTTCCGATCCAAAGTGGTTGGCGCGGACTGTAATAGCTCGAAGTCGAGCGAACCGCGGTGCGGCGTTCAGGCGGTGGCGAGAACGGCCTTGGTGCGGGCGGGGTAGTTGGTGGCGATCCAATCCACGCCGAGGTCGGCGCAGAGTTGGACGTCCTCGGGATCGTCGCAGGTCCAGACGTAGGTGGCGCGGCCGGCGGCGGCGGCCTTGTCGACCAGGTCCGGGTGCTCGCGCAGGGTGCGCACGGACGGGCCGATGGCGGTCGCGCCGACGGTGTGGGCGGCGCCGCCGGAGAGGTACAGGGAGGATTCGCCCAGCAGGACGGTCGGGAGCAGCGGGGCCGCGCGGCGGATGCGCCAGACCGCGGTGGCGGCGAACGACATGACCACCGCGCGTGAGTGATCCGCCGAGGCGGGTGCGCCGATGCCGTAGCGGGTGAGCTCGGTCAGCAGCGTGGTCTCCACCAGCGCCCCGTAGCGGACCGGGTGCTTGGTCTCGATGAAAAGCTTGGTGGGACGGCTCTTCCAGTCCAGCACCAGCTCGATCAGCTCGGACAGCGTGAGCACGCCCTCGGGTTCCTCCGCGGTACCGAAGTCGAGCGCCTTCAGCTCTTCGAGAGTCATCTCGCTGACCGCGCCCGATCCGTTCGAGGTGCGATCCACGGTGCGGTCGTGCACGCAGACCAGGTGCCCGTCACGGGTCAGGCGGATATCGCATTCGACGCCGTCGGCGCCCTCCTGCAGGGCGAGATCGTAGGCGGCGAGGGTGTGTTCGGGTCGCGCCGCCGACGCCCCCCGGTGCGCGACCACGAACGGCGCACGACTGGCCCGGCTCACTTCGCCACTACCTCCTGTTGCTCCGCGGCCGGGGACGCCTCTGCGTCGTCCCCGGAAGCTGCGTCATCCCCGACCACTGCATCATTCCCGACCACGGCGGCGGGCGCGCGTCGCACGGGCTCGATCACCGGCCGCGCGGGCCCGGTGGCGATCACCCAGCGGCGCAGCGTCTTCGGGCGGCCCCGCAGATCCAGGCCCGCGAAGGCGTGCACCAGCCCGAGCGAGGCCACCGCGACACCGGCCGCGACCAGATCGGTCCACATGCTCGCCAGCACGCCGTCGGCCTGCACCTGCAGCGAGGACGTGAACCGGTACAGGATCGCCACCAGCACCAGCGCCGCATTGAGAAGCCAAGCCGCCCACCAGATCCGGACCGCCCACAGCAGCCGCGGATCCGCACCGCCCGCCGACCGCAGCCGTGCCGCCTCGGTCAGGAAGATGCCCGGCCACACCAGATTCACGATCGGCACCACACAGCCCAGCACCAGGGCGCGCAGCGACCGCGGATCCGACTCGCCGACACTCGCGTACGCGGCGCGGCGGGTTTCGGTGAGCCAGCCGACCAGCGCCACCGCCGACACCAGCGCCAGCACCAGGGCCACCACCGCGGAAACCGTCACGGCCGCATCGGAAATCCACAGCAGCCAGGGCGGGATGAGGCGGGTGCGGTTGCGCAGCAACACGCCGTACCGGCCCAGTTCGGCCAGGGCGGAGAACACGAACACACCGGCGGTGGCCGGCAGCAGCACGGTGATGCGGTCACTCAGCGCGGCCAGCGGGCGATGCGGCGCGGCGGCCGCGGCCGGGGGCCGATCCTGCAGGCCCCACTGGGGAATCCGGTGGTAGCGCGGCGTCTGCAGCGGACCCGGACGCCGGACCGGCTGCGCGCCATTGGTTCTGCGGCCGGGCGGGCGGGCCACCCAGCGGTAGTTGCGCCGGTCGGCGGGCGCGTCCACCGGTGCGGGGGAGAGCAGGACACCGTGGCAGCGCGGGCACCAGTGCAGCGGCTTGCCCTGTACCGCCCAGCGCGCGCCACAGCGGGCGCACGGCTGTACGACGGCGGATCGCGATCGGCCCACCTGTCCCCCGTTCATCGCTCCACCTCTCCGCGCCTAGTAGATCTTCGCCTCGGGACCGTCACCGGTGAGCGGCCTGCCGATCTGCTGCCAGGCCACCATGCCACCCGAGACCATGACGGCCTCGTAGCCGATCTGGTTCAGGTACTCCACCACCGGGACGGACCGGCCGCCCTGCCGGCAGATCACGTAGATCTCGGCGTCGATGTCGAGTTCGTCGAGCCGGGCGGGCACGTCGGTGATGGGGATGTGGATGGCGCCCGGCGCGCGGCCGAGCTGCCATTCGTCGTCCTCGCGGACGTCGAGGAGCTGGGCGGGCGCGGGCGCGGGCGAACCCCAGCCGTCCGCGGCGTCGAACTCCGCGGGAACCGCGTCGATCGGCACCGTGGGCACGTGGGGGTTCGTCACGGTTCCGATCCTGCCACGCGCGCGCGAGGGCTGTGGAGTTCCGTAGCTGCGCAGGGTTGGTTTCGGGAGTTATCCACATAATCCACAACCTGATCCACAGGTTGATAGACGACCGATTCGTCCTGGTCGGCCGATCCGGAAGTCCCCTCCCCGTTCCGGAGCGACCGACCTCGGGCCTCTGTCCCAGAAGACCCCATCCAGTCTGACGCCGCAGGTGAGCGCGCGGTTCCTTGCGCACTCGAAAAAAACGACAACACTACCGAATAACGGAAATCCTGGGTCCGGCCGGGCAAGATCGGTAGCCTGGCGCTATGACTGTGAGCAGGGGGCTACTCGACGGCCTGGACATCAACGGACTCGACCGCGCGCTGTCGGAGGCGACATGCCTCGGCATCGACGTCGACACGGCGCGCGCCACACTACGGCTGGAACTCGACGTGCTGACCCTGCCCGAGGACGGTCCCCCGCCGGCGGACTGCGACATCTATCTGACCCTCACCGGGGTCAGCCGGGTCGCCGCCTCGCTACGCCGGCAGCGCTGGGACGACAACGAGCCCATTGTGCTCCCGCTCACCCTCGACGGCCTGCACGACGCCGTCCAGAGCTTCGGCGGCGGCGCGCTGCACGGCTGGGACTTCCTCGACCTCGCCGACACCTCCTGGAGCCAGTGGCGCAAACTGCTGAGCTTCGACACCAGGCTGAGCGACACGCCCGGCGCCCACATGATGGAGTTCTCCCAGGAGGAGGGCGTCGACCCGCGCGAACTCGACGTGCGCGTCTGGTTCGAAGGCGTGGAGGTCACCGACCGGCAGGGCAACCCGATCCCCTTGCCGGACTTCATCGCCGGCGGCGTCCGCTGGTGGCAGGCGCACGACGCAGGCGACCCGCGCACCATGCGGCCGGATGTCGTCCCGCCGCTGTAGCGAGCGGCGGACACGCTCGAGGGGTTCGGGGACCAAGTCCCGGAACCCCTTTCGATGTGGCCTGCCGGTGTGCCTGCGCGATGGTCCGCCGAAGTGCTCACGCGCCGAGCCCGATCGCGCAGCTCACGCCGGTGCCATGGTCCGGGCAGTAGCCGCCGGGGTTCTTGGCCAGGTACTGCTGGTGATAGCCCTCGGCGTAGCAGAAGGCGGAAAGGTCCGGCAGCGGGGCGATCTCGGTGGTGATCTCGCCGAATCCGGCCGCCGCCAACCGTTCCTGATAGCCGGCCCTGGTCGCCTCGGCCACCGCGCGCTGCTCGTCGCCGAGAGTGTAGATCGCCGAACGGTATTGGGTGCCACGGTCGTTGCCCTGCCGCATGCCCTGTGTCGGATCGTGGTTCTCCCAGAACTGCTTCAGGATCGCGGCGTAGTCGATCACCTGCGGGTCGAAGACCACCAGCACCGCTTCGGTGTGCCCGGTCCGGCCGGAACACGCCTCCTCGTAGGTGGGGTTCGGGGTGAATCCGCCCGCGTAGCCGACGGCGGTGCTGTACACGCCGTCCAACTCCCAAAAGCCCTGCTCCGCACCCCAGAAGCAACCCATGGCCAGCACCGCGAGCTGCGTGCCCGCCGGAAACGGAGGTTTGAGGGAATGTCCGCTGACAAAGTGTTTGTCCGGTACGACCAGCGGCTCGGAGCGGCCGGGCAACGCTTGCCCGGCTGTCACCATGATCGGTTCCGGTAGTCGCACCCGCCCGACGAACTCGTCGTACCAGGACATGACTCGATGCTACGGGTCCCGGCGCGACCGGCGACGATGTTGCGTTCAGGCGAATTCCAAAGGTTGGGAAAGATATACATCGGGTGGAATGTGGGGGCGCGCAGCCCGGTTGGAGACGAGCGGGTGTACGAATGATGGTTGGGTGCGCCTCGGCACCTGCCGAGGGCACACGGCCCCGACACGGAAAGGGACATCGTGGCTGTTTACACGCTGCCAGACCTCGATTACGACTACAGCGCCCTGGAGCCCTTCATCTCCGGGCAGATCAACGAGATCCACCACACCAAGCACCACGCGGCCTACGTCGCGGGTGTCAACGCGGCCCTCGAGAAGCTGGAGGAGGCGCGTGCCAAGGATGACCACGCCGCCATCTTCCTGAACGAGAAGAACCTCGCGTTCCACCTCGGCGGCCACGTCAACCACACCCTCTGGTGGAAGAGCCTGTCCAAGGAAGGCGGCGACAAGCCGGTCGGTGACCTGGCCTCGGCCATCGACGAGGAGTTCGGTTCCTTCGACAAGTTCGTCGCGCAGTTCTCGGCGGCCGCCAACGGCCTGCAGGGCTCCGGCTGGGCCTGGCTGGGCTACGACACCCTGGGCAACAAGCTGCTCACCTTCCAGCTGACCGACCAGCAGGGCAACGTGCCGCTCGGCATCATCCCGCTGCTCGGCCTGGACATGTGGGAGCACGCCTTCTACCTGCAGTACAAGAACGTCAAGGCCGACTACGTGAAGGCGTTCTGGAACGTCGTGAACTGGGCCGAGATTCAGGACCGCTACTCCAAGGCGGTCAACCAGGGCAAGGGTCTGATCTTCGGCTGATGCCCGTCGGGCTCCGGCCCGCTCGTACGCCTGAGGCCCGCGAACCGCATCGGTTCGCGGGCCTTTCGCATTTGCGAGGTCCGGGTGCTAGCACTCTCTGGTACTTGTGTGCCAGTTCTGTTCGGGTACAACCTGGTGTTCCCAACAGCAGCACCGGGCACCGTCGCCCCCGGGAGGTTCGGGAGGCACATCATGAATGGTCAGGTCGGCGTCATGCCGTTCCATGCGCATGGTTCGCTACAGGGTTTCGTGATCTCCGGACGCTGGCCGGACTCCACCAAGGAATGGGCGCAATTACTGGTGCTCGCGGTGCGGGTGGCCGGTCTGCCGGGGTTGTTGCCCACCTCGACGGTGTTCGGGGCGCGCGAGGAACTCCCCGAGGACCCGGATCCCGCGATGGTCGGGCTGGTGATCGCCGAGGGCACGGTGCTGGGGACGGAAGGATTACAGCCGGGCATGTTTGCCGGTCATGTGCCACCGGCGCTGATCATGTTGCACCCGCCGCGCGAGACGCGGCCCTCGCTGCCCGAGTGCACGGGCGCGGCCTCGGGGTGCCTGCTGCTGCCGGGGCTGCCGCATCTGGGACTCGAACATCGGGCGGCTTGGGTGGAGACCGACAGCGACGGCACGGTGACCTCGATGGTTTCGCGGGTGGGGGTGGATCCGATCAGTGATCCCGACACCGCGGTTCTGGCCATGCTGCTGGCCGCGTGAGGGTAACCGAAACATTCCGGCAGTATCGCCAAACTTATTGTGCGCATTGCGATTTGGGTATCGGCCATTTGCCCGGGCCCGGTTTGCCGGAGTAGCATTGCGGCCGAGCGAAGGGGAGTAGCCCCCAATCACGCCGTCGACATACTGATCCTCCCGGATCCGGCGCGTGAACCGGATTTTCTTCGGTGGGCGAGACCTTCGGCCGACAAGAAACCAAACCGATTGACCGGTGCGGTGTCGGCTGAAGCGTCCCCGCATTTCAGCCGACAGGCCGGAGACCTGGGAGCTGACCTTCATGATCGCCACGATATTGCTGAGTTTCGGCGTGCTGTTCCTCGCCGAACTGGGCGATAAATCGCAACTCATGGCCCTGACCTTCGCGCTGCGCTACCACTGGTGGGTGGTGCTGTCGGGCATCACCGTCGCCAGCGTGCTGGTGAATCTGATCGCCGTCGGTGTCGGCCACTTCCTGGGCGCGGCGCTGCCGACCGGAGTCATTTCCCTGTGTGCCGCAGCAACTCTCATCGCGGTCGGCCTGTGGACCCTGCGCGAGACGCTGCCGTCGAACTCCGGCGAGGACGAGGGAGAGATCGCGCCGCAGCCGAAGTCGCGTTCGGCGTTCCTGGTGGTGCTGTCGGCCTTCCTGCTGGCCGAGCTCGGTGACCGCACCATGTTCGCCACCATGGCCCTGGCCACCAAGAACGGCTGGGTCGCGGTGTGGATCGGGTCGGTCGCGGGCATGGTAGCCGCGGGCACGCTCGCCATCCTGATCGGCGTGACCGTCGGCAAGCACATTCCGGAGCGGTTCATCGCCGGCTGCTCGGGCCTGCTGTTCCTCTACTTCGGTGCGCTGACCCTGCTGGAGGCGTTCGCCCACGGCCTGGGCACGCCGGCCATCGCGGTGCTGTCGCTGGCCCTGCCGGCCCTCGCCGGCGGCGCGCTGTGGCTGCTGCACCGCCGGGCCGTGACCGTCGTCCCGGCGAGCTCAGTCACCGAGCACGGTATTGCCGAACAGGTCCCCGCTGCGCCGCACGAGGTCCAGTAGCGGTTCCCGCAACTCCCGCAGCCCGTCCAGGTCGCCCACCGCGACCCGGGCGGTGACCATGGCGCTCAGGGCCGCGACCAGGGTCTGACAGGCGAAGCGCTGCTCGTCGGTGTCCGCGCCGAGCACATCGGCGACCATCGCCACGAAGGTCTCCTGCAGCTGGGTGCGGCGCGCGATGGCCTCGGGGCCGACGGCGTAGACCTCGACGAGAAACACACGGGCGTAAGCGGGTTGGCCCGCGAGCGCATCCAGGTACGCGCCGAGCACGCGTTCGATGCGCTCGGTGCGGGTCTCGCCGTCGAATTCCGAGCCGGTGGCGGTCAGGATGCCGGTCAGCATGAGTTCGGCGGCGCGCTCGTAGGCGGCCTCGAAACAGTCCTCCTTGGAACGGAATTGCTCGTAGAAGGTCTCGCGGGAGACGCCGGCCCGCTTGATCACCGCGGCCACCGGCGTTCCGACATAACCGTTCTCGGCCATCGCCTCGGCCAGGGCGAGCAGGATGCGGTCGCGCTGGGCGGCCACCACGGTTTCGCGGGGCAGGCCGTGGCGGCCGCGGGGCAGTTGGCGGGTTGCCGATTCGGGCATGTGCAGGACTCCGTTGGCCTCGAGCGATTCAGGCGAGCTTTCTCATTCTGCTGGGGCGAGCCGGTTGATCGGTGGTGAAATCCGCCGGTTCGGTGCGGGCGATCTCGAGTCCGCCGGCCACGCCCCCGCGTAGTGAATAGTCCACCAGACGCTGGGCGAGCGGTCGACACCACAGCACCATGCTCACCCAGTACGGCGAGACGATGCGGCGGGAGCGGCGGGCCAGGGCGCGTTCACAGGCGTCGATGGCCGGGCCCAGGGGGGCGATGCCCGAGACGGTGGAGCGGCCCAGAATGCTGCGCGCGGCCTCGGTGCCGAAACCGCGGCTGGTCATCTCGGTGTCGAGTTCGGCGAAGTACGCCATGCCGACCCGGGCGCCGGTGTGGCGCAGTTCGATCCGCAGGGTGTCGCCGAGCGCCTCGACCGCGGCCTTGGAGGCGCTGTAGGCGCCGGCCAGGGGCAGGTGGATGGCCGCGGCGAGCGAGGAGATGAGCAGGACGTAGCCGCCGGGGTGCGCGAGGTGGGGTCCGGCGGCGCGCAGCGTGTAGTAGGCGCCGAGCACATTGACCGTGAGGGTCTCCTCGAGCACGCCGGGGTCGCCGTCGAGCAGGGACAGTTGCCGGGCGATCCCGGCATTGCACACCACCGCGTCCAGGCCGCCCAGTTCGGCGGTGAGGGAGTTGACGACCCGCTCCACCTGCGCCGGGTCACCGACGTCGCAGTAGCGCCAGGGCGCATCCCCGCATTCGGCGGCGACCTGGGCCAGCAGTGACTCCTCGATGCCGAGCAGGGCCACGTGCGCCCCGTGCACGTGCAGCTGGCGGGCCAGGGCGGCCCCGATGCCACGGGCCGCGCCGGTGATCAGGATGCGTTTGCCGGCCACTCGCAGGGCCGGACGGCGGAATCCACGGCGAAGACCGGCCGTGCTGACGTTCATGTCTGCGAAACTACCACTTATACGAACACCCGTGTTCGCAAATCTTGCGAGCCTCTTGCGTAAGCGTGCGCACAGCCCGGCTATGGTGCCTATTGACGGAGGGCCAGTGAGAGGGCCGTCCACAGTCGAGAGGACCAATCACCGTGGAGATTTCGGGCTCCGCCGCCATTGTCACCGGAGGTGCGTCCGGGCTGGGCGCCGCCACCGCCAAGCGCTTCGCCGACGCGGGCGCGACCGTGTTCGGCCTGGATCTGGCTCAGTCCATCGAGCGCGCGGGCGACAGTGTCCCCGCCGGTGTCACCCTCATCCCGACCGACGTCACCAGCGGTGACGAGGTGGCCGCCGCGGTCGCCACGGTCGTGGAATCCGGTGTGCCGCTGCGCATTGTCGTCAACTGCGCCGGTGTGGGCTGGGCGGGACGCATCCTGTCCAAGAACGGCCCGCACGACCTGGAGCTGTTCCGCACGGTGATCACCGTGAACCTGCTCGGCTCCTTCAACGTGATGCGCCTGGCCGCCGACGCCATCGCCAAGACCGACCCGGTCGACGAGTACGGCTCGCGCGGCGTGATCATCAACACCGCCTCGGTCGCGGCCTTCGAGGGCCAGATCGGCCAGATCGCCTACTCCGCCTCCAAGGGCGGCGTCGCCGGCATGACCGTCCCGGCCGCGCGTGACCTGGCGCAGTTCGGCATCCGCGTCAACACCATCGCCCCCGGCATCATCGACACCCCGATGCTGGCCGGTGTCACCGAGGAGTACCGCAAGGGCCTCGAGTCGGGTGTGCCGTTCCCGTCCCGCCTGGGCCGCCCGGACGAGTACGCGCAGCTCGCGCAGTACATCACCGAGCACGACTACCTGAACGGCGAGACCATCCGCATGGATGGCGCGCTGCGTATGGCGCCGCGCTGACGCTGGGTCTCGGGGGCCATGCCCCCGGACCCCCGGACAGCAACAAGGCCCGCACCGGAATCCGGTGCGGGCCTTGCCAATTCACGACTCAGTGAGTTGCGGGGTAGCGCCCGCAGCCTCCCTAGTGCGGGCGGACGGCCGCAGCCTGGGGGCCCTTCTTGCCCTCGGTGATCTCGAAGGAGACCGCCTGGCCCTCCTCGAGCTGCTTGTAGCCGTTGCCCTCGATCTCCGAGTAGTGGACGAAAACGTCGGGGCCGTCTTCGCGGGCGATGAAGCCGTAGCCCTTCTCCGCGTTGAACCACTTGACGGTGCCCTGAACCATTACCTTCTCCTGACGAGGTGTTTCTTTTAGTGCGTGGGTACCGCGGCCGCGGTACCCGGGGTCGATCAGAAGGCGGCTTGCAACTTGCCTGGCAAGGTGAAGCGACGCCCGCACACTGTTCCGCGCGAGCATGTTGAACACGAACACGAAAACTTACGACCAAGACGTACAACGTACGCGTTCGTGGCTAGTTCCCGAAATCACCGGGAGATGCGGATCGTCACACTTGCCACAAACCGGGCATGACCAATTCCCGCTTGCTATGGGTCGGGCTCCTGCGGAAACACCGCAGGAGCCCGATCCGTGAACGACCCTCAGAGGGTGCGGGTGAGGCGGTCGGCGAGGATCCGGGCGAAGTGCGCTGGATCCTTCAGCTCGCCGCCCTCGGCGAGAACCGCGGTGCCGTAGAGCAATTCGGCGGTCTCGGTGAGCTCCACCGGCTTCTCGTCCCCGCCGGATGTCGCCGCGTACGCCTCGCGCAGACCCGTGACCAGCGGATGCGCCGGATTCAGCTCGAGGATGCGCTTGCTGTGCGGCAGCTCCTGCCCGGAGGCGCGGTACATGCGCTCCAGCATCGGGGTGAAATCGAACACATCGCCCACGATGCAGGCCGGGGAGGTGGTGAGCCGGTTGGTCAGGCGCACCTCCTTCACGTCCGCGTCCAGCGTCTGCTGCAGCCAGCCGAGAATGTCGGCGAAGTCCTTCTCCTGCTGCTCGCGCAGCTGCTCGGAGGCCTTCTTCTCGTCCTCGGTCTCCAGATCGACCTCGCCCTTGGCGATGGAGACGATGGGCTTGCCCTCGAACTCGGTGACCGAGCCGACCCACATCTCGTCGACCGGATCGGTCAGCACCAGCACCTCAAGGCCCTTGGCCCGGAAGGCCTCCATGTGCGGGGAGTTCTCGATCTGCTGGCGGGTCTCGCCGGTCATGTAGTAGATGGCCGACTGGGTCTCCGGCATGCGCTCGACGTACTGCGCCAGCGAGGTCAGCTCGCTGTCCGAATGCGTGGACGCGAAAGACGAGACGCCCAGGATGGTTTCGCGATTGTCGTGGTCGGAGAGCAGGCCCTCCTTGAGCACCCGGCCGAACTCGCGCCAGAAGTCCTGGTACTTGGCCTGATCCTCGGCGTTCTTCAGGTCCTTGACCGTGGACAGCACCTTCTTCACCAGGCGCTTGCGGATCATCTGGATCTGCCGGTCCTGCTGCAGGATCTCGCGGGACACATTGAGCGACAGGTCCTGCGCGTCCACCACGCCCTTGACGAAGCGCAGATACTCCGGCATCAGCTCTTCGCAGTTGTCCATGATGAACACCCGGCGCACATAGAGCTGGACGCCGCGCTTGTGCTCGCGGGTGAACAGATCGAACGGCGCGTGCGAGGGAATGAACAGCAGCGCTTGGTATTCGAAGGTGCCCTCGGCCTTCATGGGGATGATCTCGAGCGGATCGTCCCAGGCATGCGCGACGTGCTTGTAGAACTCCGTGTACTCCTCGTCGGAGACCTCGCTGCGCGGGCGGGTCCACAGCGCCTTCTGGGAGTTCAGGGTCTGGGTCTCGACCAGGGTCTTCTCGGTCTTGTCTTCGCCCTCGCCGTCGAGCACGGTGCGCTCGACATCCATGCGGATGGGCCAGGCGATGAAATCCGAGTACTTCTTGACGATCTCGCGGAGCTTCCACTCCTGCGTGTAGTCGAAGAGGTGATCGTCCTCGTCGGCCGGCTTCAGGTGCAGCGACACCGTGGTGCCCTGCGGGGCGTCGTCCAGTTCCTCGATCGAGTAGGTGGAGCTGCCCGCCGCGGATTCCCAGCGGGTGCCGGTGTTCTCGCCCGCCTTGCGGGTGGTCAGGGTGACCTTGTCGGCCACCATGAAGGTCGAGTAGAAGCCGATGCCGAACTGGCCGATCAGCTCCTCGGCCTGCTGGTCACCGGCCTTGGCCTCCAGCAGCTGCTTGCGCAGCTGCGCGGTGCCGGACTTGGCGAGGGTGCCGATCAGGTCCACGACCTCGGCGCGGGACATGCCGATGCCATTGTCGCGGACCGTCAGCACGCGGTTGTCGCGATCGACCGCGAGCTCGATGTGCAGGTCGGAGGTATCGGCGTGCAGGTCCTTGTCGCGGAAGGTCTCCAGGCGCAACTTGTCCAGTGCGTCGGAGGCATTGGAGACCAGCTCCCGCAGAAAGGTGTCCTTGTTCGAATACACCGAGTGGATCATCAGCTCCAGCAGCTGATGGGTCTCGGCCTGAAACTCCAGGTGTTCGACGTGTTCGGTCACGACGCGATATTACGTCGGGCGAAGTCGGCGATGGCCGGAACCTCGGCGTCGGCCCGGTCGGTCATCCAATCCCGCAGCACCTTGGTGGCCTGCACGTCGTCCTCGTTGTATTCCAGGATGCGGGTGCGCTGGGACAGGTCCGGGTCGCCGCCCTCGTACCCGACGGCCAGGCGGTACCAGGCCATCGAGGCCTCTCCCCCGGCCTCGGCGTCGCGCCAGTGGAAGCCCGCGACCGGCGCGATCTTCTTGAGTCCCTTGCCGTTCGGGCAGATGAACTGCTCGGAGACGGCCTGGAACATGTCCACCCACTGCGGGCCGTCCACGAACCGCTGCACCTCGCGCTCGGTGGGGATGCCCGGGCGGCCGGCGAAGCGGCGGGCCGACTCGTAGAGCCACTTGTCCTCGGCGGTGCGCGAATAGCAGTAGGCGGCAAAGGACTTGCCGTCCGCGGCGGCCTGGGCGCGCACCTGCATGAGCCAGGTCCAGAACTCGGCGAAGGAGCGGCCCTCGTCCTCGGTGGGCAGCGGGTCCCAGGTGACGAACGGGCGGTACACGCCGTCCAGCAGGGTGCCCCACAGGTAGGCGCCGTGCTCCTGGAAGCTCTCCAGGTCCACATCCACCTCGACGTCGGCGCGGGTGACCCGCACCCGGTCGACCCGGCGGACCAGGGGCGCGCCGGTGGCCCAGGCGCGGGCGGTGACCACGGCCTCGGTGAACGGCTCGTACTGCCAGTCGTCGGGATCGTCGCCGCCCCAGGACGCCAGATCGTCGATGGTCTCGACGCCGTGGCGGCGCAGCACCTCCGCGCGCGAGCCCGGCGCCACCAGGCTCACATCGCGGTGCTCGGACAGCCACTGCTCACAGCTGCGCCCGCCCTCTTCGGGCGACCGACTCCACCAGGGGCACTGGCGGCACTCGGGGACTTTCGAAGGGACGGTGGGGAGTTCGCCGCGCACCACCGCGATGCGGTCGGCGTAGCGGATGTCGTAATCGGCCAGGACGGGGCCCAGGTCGTGGACCAGGACCCGGTCGAAGTGATAGCCGATGGCGCCGCCGACCAGGGCCGGGCTGGCCAGCCCGTGCCGCTGCAGCATGCGGTAGAGGTGCGCGAGGCGCTGCAGGTCCCGCGGCTGCGGCCGGGTGCGGACGTGCCGGTCCGGCTGCGGATTCCATTGGTACAGATCGCTGGTCGTCGGGTGGTAGTCGGCCGGGTCCGGCTGCCGCGGATCGGTCACCTTGTGGTTCACCACGATGACCGGGATGTATCCGCCGCGATCGCTGTCGCGCCACAGGATTTCGCAGCCGCCGCGGCGGCCGGTGTCGGGCTCCTGCGGCAGCAGCGCGCCCCAGATCCGGTCCGCCCCCGCCGCCATGGCGGCCATGGTGGCCGCGGCCCGCTGGGGTGCGGGCTGCTTCGGATCGATGACCGTCCAGCTGCCGGGCGCCGCGGCGACCAGCGTGTCCCGCACGTGAGATCGGTGCGCCGCGGCGGCTTCTCGTCGCTGCTGCACGCCCGCGTCCTCGGCGACCCCGGTCAACACGCCCGGATTACTCGCGTCCAGATGCAGCCGGTGCCGACAGCCGATCAGCGCACGCGCATCCAGGAATGCCGCACGCTCACCATGGTCACCGATGCCCGAATACACGCCAGTCAGTATGGCCTCCACCCCCGACATCCCTACGAACTGGCACCGAAACCCCAAGGCGCTCGCTGCGCGGCGAACCCACCCGTTAGGGTGATTCGCAAACTGTGTTTCATGGGCGGACAGGCATTTCCCCCGGCCCTGTGCTGCCATGGCGAACCAGCATGACGGAGGCCATCAATGGGGTTGTTCGGCAAGCGCAAGAAGCGGGTCAGCCGCCGGGCCGAGGCGAAAGCCCTCAAACACAAGGCCGGCATGGAGGCCAAGCTCGGCGCGCGCAACGAGCGCAGGAAGAATCGGGCGGAAGCGCACACGCAGAAGCAGGTCGCCAAGGCGGAGATCGCCAAACTGCACGCCGAGGAGAAGGCCGCGCAGAAGATCGCCGCCCGGGCCGAACGGGATCCGTTCAGCGCGGCCTCGATCCGCAAGTACCTGGGCGTGGCCCGGGTGCTGGTGCCGGTGCTGGCCCCGCTCGCCTACCGCGGCGCGACCTTCGTGCGCGGGCAGCTCGACACCCGCCGCGCCCAGCAGCTGGGCATCGGGCTCGATCAGCTGAGCGAGTTCTCCGGCCCGGGCGCGAAGCTGCAGGCGCGCATTGCGGGCGTGGAGTCCACGCTGTCGGAGATCGAGTCCAAGAACTCCGACACCGAGACCAAGAAGTTCGTGACCGCCAGCCGCGATCGGCTCGACAGCCTGACCGCGGCCGTCCGCACCGCCGCCCAGATGCCGGTGCCGCGCCGCCGCGCCGTGCACGCCTCCATCTCCAACGAGCTCTCCGGCATCGAGGCCGACGTGCTCGCCCGCCTCGGCGTGAACTGAGACACCCATGAGCCCGATGCGCGGAGGACTGGCAGGCGTCGCCATGGCGGCCCTGGCGGTCGGCGCGCACGGGTTCGCGGGCGGCGGCTACCCCGGCTCCTCCGGGCTCATGCTGCTGATGCTGGCGGCGGCCGTCATCGGCGCGCTCGCCGCCGCGCTGCGGCCCCCCGCCGCGCTGCCGATCCTCATGGTGGCCGGCCAGCCCGTCTGCCACCTCGCCCTCACCGGCCTCGTCCAGCACGGGCATGCCACGGGGGCAATGGAATTCACCGGGCACGGGCCGATGCTGCTCGCACACGCGGTGGCGGCGGCCGGCTGCGCGATCCTGATCCTGGCCGCCGAGCGGCTCTACGGGCTGATCTCGAGCGCCGTCCGGGTGATCCTCACCCGGCCCGGCGGACGTCGCGCGCGGGCCGCGCAGGCGCGCCGCCCGCGATCGGTCCCGACCCCGAAAACCCTTCTCGCCCTGGGCGCGAGCGGACCGCGCGCGCCACCGGTTACGGCGTAACCCCCGTTCCTATCTACCCGTAACCATTGTCAGAGAAGGCAATACAGTCATGCACACCTCACTTTCCCGCACCCTCGTCACGTCGGTGGCCGCCGCCGGCCTGCTGCTGTCCGGCGCGGGCATCGCCGCCGCGCACGTGGTCGTGGACGCCCCCGGCGCCAGCCAGGGCGGCTACGCCGTCGCCACCTTCCGGGTGCCGACCGAGTCCGACACCGCCTCCACCACCAAACTGACCGTGACGCTGCCGAATCTGAAGAGCGCACGCACCGAGCCCATCGCGGGCTGGACCGCCAAGGTCGACAAGAACGCCCAGGGCGAGGCCGTGGCGGTCACCTGGACCGCCGATCCGGGCAACCCGGGCGTCGGCCCGGGCCAGTTCCAGCGTTTCGCGCTCTCCGTGGGCCCGCTGCCCAAGCAGGAGAAGGTCAGCTTCAACACCTCCCAGACCTACAGCGACGGCAAGGTCGTCGAGTGGAACCAGCCCATGAACGCCGACGGCAGCGAGCCCGATCACCCGGCTCCCAGCCTCACCCTGGCCAAGAGCACCGGCGGCGATGACGACGCCCCGGCCGCCACGGATGCCGCCGCGAGCGACAAGAGCAGCAGCGACGACACCGCCCGCTGGCTCGGCGGCGCCGGCCTGGCGCTGGGCGCGCTGGGCGCGGCCCTCGGTCTGGGCAGCGTCATCCGGGGACGGCGGTCGTGAACCGCAAGCTGCTGGCCGGGCTGATCACCGGCCTGCTGGTCACCGGATTCGCACTGCTGGGCGGCGGTGTCGCCGACGCGCACTCCACCCCCGTCTCCTCCAGCCCGGACAACGGCGCGCAGATCGACACCTCACCGGCATCGGTGAGCATCACCTTCAACGAGAACCTGCAGACGGCCTACCCGTCCATGACGGTCACCGGGCCGGACCACAACCTGTGGTCGAAGGGGCAGCCGAAGGTGGAGGGACCGACCATCAGCATCGAGGTCGGTGAGCTGGGGCCGACCGGCGAATACACGATCGCGTACCGGGTCACCTCCGCGGACGGGCATCCGGTCAGCGGTAAGCGGACGTTCACACTGACCAAGCCCGGCAATGGAACTCCGGGCCCCAGGGCCGACAGTGCCGCCAAGTCCGGCGGCTCCGACGGCGGCGGGGTGCCGCTGTGGATCTTCATCGTGGGCGCGGTGGTGCTGTTCGGCGGCGGCCTGGCCTTCGCCCTGTTCGGCGGACGGGGCAAGCAGCGCAGGTGAATCGGATCGACCGCACCGATCGTCGCCGGGAGCGCGGGACGACCGGCGGTGGCAGCTCACCGAGATGGCTGCTGGCGCTGGTCATCCCGATCGCCCTGGCCGGTGCGGCCCTGGCCTGGGCGCTGGCCGCCGCCGAACCCGTGCAGGCCGAGGCCCCGGTCCGGGTCCTCGCCGACTGCGCGGGGGCGACGGTGCTGGGGCTGGCCGCGCTGCCGCGGCTCTCGGACCGGCTGACTCCGCAGTGGCGGCCGCTCACCGTGCTCGCCGCGCTCTGGGCGGCAATGGAATTCGCCATGCTCGCGCTGGAAGCCGCGGAGGTGCAGGGCATTACGGCGCGGCAGCTGAGCGCCGCGCAGTTCGGCGACTACCTCGCGCACGTGAGCGGCGGGCAGATCGGTATCGCGCTGCTGATCGGCAGCGGCACGGTGGCGATCTACAGCGCCTTCGGATTCCGGCGGCCGGACCGCGCCACCGTCGATCTGGTTTTGGTGTTCACCGCCGTCACGCTGGCATTGCGGCCGATCACCGGGCACATGTCGCAGCAGCCGCTCGGTTCGGTGCTGGCGGCGCTGCATGCGCTGGCGGCCGGCGCCTGGTTCGGCCTGCTGCTGGCGCTGGCGCTGACCGTGCGCACCCGGGGCGAGTGGGCGGTGCTGCTGCCGCGGTACTCGGCGTGGGCGATGCCGCTGGTGGTGACGGTGCTGGTGACCGGGGTGATCAACGGGCTGGTGCGGATCGGCGGGGTGAGCCCGCTGTTCACCAGCGGGTACGGGCGGATCCTGCTGGCGAAGACGGTGCTGCTGGCGGTGCTGCTCGGGCTGGGCTGGTGGTGGCGGCGCAGCTGGGTGCCGAAGGTCGCCGATCACCGCATGACCGCGGACGACTCGCTGCGGCGCGCGATTGCCGAAGTGCTGGTGATGGCGCTAGTGTTCGGGCTGGCCGGTACGCTGGCCGTCACCGCGTGAGGTGGTCCGCGGTTCTCGAATTCGGGTGTGCCGGTTCATAGATGGCATGCATCACAAGACCTGCGGGTAAAACTAGAACACGTTACAGTTGCGCCCATGACCGAAGTCAAGATCGTCGCGGACTGCGCCGCCTCGGCCGAATCGGCCTTCGCCTACGTCAACGATTACCGGCACCTGCCGAAATTCATCAATGAGATCAGTGCCTTCACCCCGCTGACCGACCAGGTCGAAGGCGTGGATGCCACCTTCGACGGCACCATTCAGCTGGGCCCGATCGCCCTGCACTCCACCATCAAGATCGTCCGGCACGAACCCGGCTCCGCCATCGCGGTGAAGTCCATCAAGGGCTTCGAGATCGAATCCACCTTCCTCTTCCACGACAAGGGCGAGGAATCCTGCACCATCGACGCCATCGTCGACTACCGGGTCCCCGGCGGCATCGCGGGCAAGATCCTCGGCAAGACCATCGAGCCGTTCGTGAAGCTCGCGGTGAAGAGCTCCACCCACAATCTGGTCACCCAGGTCGCCGCGTTCCACACCACCCGCACGTCCGCCTAGTCACCCGGGGTCGCCAGAGCCGCCGACCCCCGCGAAGGCCCGCAGATCGGCCTCGGTCCGGCGGAACAGCCAGTAGTCGCCGAGGAACCCGAGGACACCCACCGCGCACAGCGCGTAGATGGAGATCAGCTCCAGCGAAACCTCTTCGGCGGACAGGAACGTCAGACTCGCGATCACTCCGATCAACGGAATCGCCACCGCCACCGCGAGATACCGGGTGCAGCGACGGCTCAGGGCGCGCAGGGCATCGTGATCGCGCGCCGTCTCACCGTGGGTGAGCAGCCGCGGATAGAAGCAGCGCACCACGAAGAACGTCACCACGAAGAACGGGTACGCGACCGCGATCGCACCCGAAACCAGCATCGTCGCAATCAGATTCACAATGCGCCCCGGCGGCAGGCCGGTGTACACGACCAGCGCGATGGCCGTGATCGCGGCCGACACCACCCACCAGCCGAAGGCCAGCAGCGCCACCCGGTCGCCGTCGATCAGGGTGTCGCGCCGCGCCCGGGCCAGGGTCTCCGGATCGTAGGTCCGGCCGCGCCGCAGTCCGCGCCACACGATGAACGCCCGGCGGCACAGGTAATTGGTGAGCGCGATGGCGGCCGGCGTGCTGACCAGGAACAGCAGATTGCCCACCAACCGCAGCCGCGCCTGCTCCCCCGCCGAGAACCAGAGCGCGAACAGCGGATGATTGTGCAGGTTGGCGTAGGCGATGCCGAGCCCGTCACCGAACATGCTGGCCGCCGTGATCAGCGCGACCAGCGACCACGGGCCGACCCGGGACCGCCAGCTGCTCGCCGGCGGATCCACCAGATCCCGGGCCCGCTGATCCAGGCACAGGTCCAGCTGCTGGGCCAGCGCCGCACCCGTGGCCCAGCGGTCCTCGCGATCGGGGGCCAGGCATTTGAGCAGCACCCGCCGCAGCGTGGCCGGGCAGTCCGGCGGCAGGTCGTCGAGGCGGGCGGGCTCGATCTCGTGGCGGCGCAGCCGGAGCATGCGTTCGAGCGAGGATTCCGAATCCCCCGCGCGGGTTTCGTCCTCGAAGGGACGGCGGCCGGTGAGCAGCTCCCACAGCACCACCCCCAGCGCGTAGATGTCGCTGCGGCCGTCCAGATCAGCGGCGGTCTCGGGCAGCTGCGGGTGACAGGCCGCCAGCTGCTCGGGCGACATGTACGCCAGCGAGCCGCCGAAATAGGCCAGCGGGCTGGTCCCCGCCACGTGCGCGCTGAAACTGATATTGAAATCCGCCAGTTTCGGGCTGCCATCGGCGGTGAGCAGCACATTGGCGGGCTTGATATCGCGGTGCAGCACCCCGTTCCGGGCCGCGTGGTCGAGTGCGCGTGCCAACCGGCTGCCCAGCCAGGCAACGGTTTCCGGCCAGCTGCGCTCCGGCATCGCTGCGCGCGTGGGTGATTCGCCGGGCACCAGGCCGCCCCGGTCCCGCATGGCCGCGTCCACCGCCTCCAGCAGCAGCCCGCCGTCGCGATCCGCCGGCTCGCGAGAACGCACCAGTGCCAGCACCTTCGACAGCGTGCCGCCCGGAAGATATTGCATGTACAGCAGTTTCAGCTCCCGGTCGCCGAGCAGCCGCTGGTCGAAGACGCGCACGATGTGCTCGTGATCCAGCCGCGCCAGGGTCTCGGATTCGGTGCCGTGGTTCTGCGAGACCTTCACCGCCACCAGTCGCTGCATGGACCGCTGCCGGGCCAGGAAGACCCGGGCGAAGGCGCCGCTGCCCAGTTCCACCAGCAGATCGAAATCGTCCAGCCGATCGCCGACCTCGATGCCCTCCAGGGCGTGCTGCGCCTGCGGCCGGGCGATGAGGGTGCTGCGGTAGTCGTGCTCGGCCCATTCGGTGGCGGCGACCTCGGTCGGATGGCAGCCGCCGTCCACCGCCGCACCGTGACCATTCCCGTGCGGCCCGGAGCGCCGCAGCGCGTGGAACTCCTCGTAGGCCAGATCGGGCGGCAGTGGACCGGAACGCAATTCGTCGAACTCGGCCCGGTAGTCGGCCAGGCGCTTGGGGAAGTCGTAGCGGATCCAGCGGTATTCCAGGTCGACCTTGATCAGTTCGATCAGCACCAGGCGGCGCAGGTGCGGTGTGCGTGGCAGGAATTCGGCCAGGCGGGGTGGCGCCGCGGCCGCCTCCCAGGCGGCCTGGAATCCGGCGAGCACGGACGCCAGCAGGGAGCGGGTCTCGTCGACAGCACCCGAGTCGATCGCCTGTTCTACGTTCATGCCTCTCCCGACCTGAACCCATCGGGTGCCGCCAGTATGCGCCCGAGAATCCGACTGCACGGTTGATTAACTCTTGTGGATAGATCGTTCGGCAGCCGCAGAGCGCATCGCGACGGCACAACACCGCCGGTCACGGGCCACTAGAGTCGCGGTATGAGTGAGCAGTTTCCCGAGCGGATCTGGGGTTCCCGCACCAATCTGCTGTCCCGCCTGGCCAGTCCGTTCGCCGCCACCAAGGTCGGCTCACTGGTCATCCGCAAACTGACGCCGCTGGATCGCAAGGTGCTCGAACGCACCGGCGGCAAGTACACCGTGCTCGGCCCGATCGGCGCGCCCGTCATCCTGCTCACCACCGTCGGCCGCAAATCCGGGCAGCCGCGCACCACTCCCCTGCTCTACGTGCACGAAGGCGATACGCTCTACGTGATCGGATCCAACTTCGGTCAGTCCCACCACCCGGCGTGGACCGCCAACCTGCTCGCCAGTCCGGCCGCCGAGGTCGCCATCGCCGGGCAGCACATTCCGGTCACCGCCACCCTGGTAGTCGACGAGGACCGCCAGCAGGCGGTCTTCGAACGCTTCGAGGAGACCACGCAGGCGTACACCGCCTACCGCAATCGCACCGCTCGTGACTTGCGCATTTTCGCCCTGACAAGATAGTTACCGTGACCGAATCAGCGAACGCCACTGCCACCGCCGACCTCGCCGACGAGATCGGCCCCGAGATCCGCAGCTGCGACACCCAGTTCATCCAGTTCGGCGGCCACGAGGTCTTCGCCGGACGCATCGTGACCATCCGGACCTTCCAGGACAACCTGCTCGTCAAGCAGACCCTCGGCGAACCCGGCGAAGGCCGGGTGCTCGTCGTGGACGGCGGCGCGAGCGTGCACACCGCGCTGGTCGGCGACATCATCGCGGGCCGCGGCGTCGACAACGGCTGGGCCGGGGTCGTCGTCAACGGCGCGGTCCGGGACTCGGCCATCCTGCGCACCCTGCCCATCGGCATCAAGGCGCTGGGCACCAACCCGCGCAAGAGCACCCAGACCGGCGCGAATGCCGAGAAAGATGTCACCGTCGAATTCGGTGGCGTCACCTTCGTTCCCGGCGACATGCTCTACAGCGACCATGACGGCGTTGTCGTTCGCAGCGAGGATTGACCCAACTCTCGGGAAGCTCTCAGGGGTAACGGCCGCCGTACCCCCGAGAATGGGGAGCCGGGGGCCCCGCCTCCGAGCCCCCGCGGGAGTCACGCCGCCGGCAACCCGCAGGGAACGCGGTGAGCCCGGCCGCGCGGGGCGCAGACCGAACCCCTACGGATCCGGGAGTACCTTGCCCGCGAAGCGCGCTCAGCCGCTGGTGACCCGGGCCTGGTGCCCGGCCAGTGCCACCACATCGCCCGCATGTAGCTGGCGACCCCGTCGCAGCTCCACCTCGTCGTTGACACGAACCAGGCCCTGGGCGATAACCGTCTTGGCTTCCGAACCGGAATCGATGAGGTTCGCCAGCTTCAGGAACTGGCCGAGTCGAATGACATCGTCTTCGATCGGGACATCGACTGGATCCGACATGGGTTACATCCTCACCCGCGGCCGTCTCCACACCAAACGCCGCCCCCACCACCAGCCGCCACGCGGCGGCCACGAGACACGAACCGGGTTCTGAGTGCATATGGGCATCGGCAACATTCACACTGGTGCAGTGACTTCGACGCAGGACCGGCCGCCCCACGACTCCGACCAGAGACCGGAGCCGCGATCGCCCGAGGTGCCACACCGCGGGCACGGCCGGCTGCGCGAGGTGCCGCATATCGCGGGCACCGCGCTCGGCGTCTTCTCGGTCCTCTGCTTCGCCTGGAGCATCTCGCCCGGGCTGCGGTTCCTGACCTCGCACCTACGCCACTTCGTCGACACCTACTACTTCGACGCCCCCGACACCTCACTGGTGTGGGCGCTGGTGGTGGGCCTGCTGGCGGGCGCCACCGCCAGCCGCAAGCGGATCGCCTGGTGGCTGCTGGTCGGGTACATGGCGGCCTTCGCGCTCGCCAACGCCCTCGACTTCGCCGCCGAGGGCGACATCAATGCCCTGGTGGCATTGGTCATTCACGTCGTGGTCATCGGCGTGCTCATCGCCGCGTGGTCCGAGTTCTACACGCACGTGCAGCGCGGCGCGGTCTGGCGCGCGCTCGGCGTGCTGGCCGGCGGGCTCGCGCTGGGCTGCCTGGTCGGCTGGGGACTGGTCGAACTGTTCCCCGGCAGCCTGCCCGACCACACCGAACGCGCGCTGTGGGCGGTGTCCCGGGTCACCGGCGCGATCCTGGTCTCCAACGAGGACTTCGACGGGCACCCGCCGCACCTGGTCAACCTGCTGCTCGGTCTGTTCGGCGCGATCGCGCTGCTGGCCGCCGTCTTCACCCTGTTCCGGTCGCAGCGCTCCTCCAACGCGCTCACCGGGCTGGACGAATCCGCCATTCGGGGGCTCATCGAACGCTCCGATGTCGAGGACTCGCTCGGCTACTTCGCCACCCGCCGCGACAAGGCCGTCGTCTTCGCGCCCAGCGGCAAGGCCGCAGTCACCTACCGCGTCGAACTCGGCGTGTGCCTGGCCTCGGGCGACCCCATCGGGCAGAAGGAGTCCTGGGGCCACGCCATCGACGCCTGGCTGCGGCTGGCCGACCAGTACGGGTGGGCCCCGGCGGTCATGGGCGCCAGCGAGATCGGCGCGACCGCCTACCGGCGGGCCGGACTGTCCGCGCTGCGGCTGGGCGACGAGGCCATCCTCGAGACCCGCAGCTTCTCCCTCGCCGGACCCGATATGAAACCGGTCCGCCAGGCCGCCAATCGTCTTGCCAAGCAGGGCATCACGGTGCGGGTGCGGCGGCACCGGGAGGTCCCGCCCGAGGAGATGGCCGACGTCATGCGGCGCGCCGACGCCTGGCGCGACACCGAGACCGAACGCGGCTTCTCCATGGCCCTCGACCGGCTCGGGGATCCGCTGGACGGCGACTGCCTGCTGGTCGAGTCCGTCGCCCCCAACGGCC
This sequence comes from Nocardia sp. NPDC004711, assembly GCF_053601595.1. Classification (NCBI taxonomy): domain Bacteria; kingdom Bacillati; phylum Actinomycetota; class Actinomycetes; order Mycobacteriales; family Nocardiaceae; genus Nocardia; species Nocardia sp. NPDC004711. The sequence continues at coordinate 96,020 of NZ_JBSGCB010000006.1, forward strand.
AGGTGCTCGGCATGCTGTCGTTCGTGCCGTGGGGCCGCACCGGTGTCTCCCTCGACCTCATGCGCCGCGACCGCACCGGGCCCAACGGGCTGATGGAACTCATGATCTCGCGGCTCGCCCTCACCTCCGAGCAGTACGCCATCACCCGAATCTCGTTGAACTTCGCGGTCTTCCGCGCGGTCTTCGAGGAGGGCGGCCGCATCGGCGCCGGCCCGGTGCTGCGCCTGTGGCGCGGCGTGCTCATGTTCTTCTCCCGCTGGTACCAGCTGGAGGCGCTCTACCGCTCCAATGTGAAGTACCAGCCGGACTGGGTGCCACGGTTCTCGCTGTTCGAGGAACGCCGGCACCTGCTGCGCGTCGCCACGGCCAGCGCGCTCGCCGAAGGCTTCCTGCCCCGCATCGGCCGCGAACACGACGCCTCCGCGCACACCGGTCTGCGGCCCTCGGTGCCGCCCACCATGACCGGGCTGCACGCCGACGGCAGCCCGCCCGACCTGCCGCCGGAGGAGCTCGAGGAGCAGGGCCCGCGCCGCCCCGAACAGGTGCGGGTGCGCATGGACAAGCTGGAGAAGCTCCAGGAATCCGGCGTCGAGGCCTACCCGGTCGCCTACCCGCCCACCCACACCGTGTCCGCCGCCCGCGGCTGCCCGCAGGGCACCACGGTGCGAGTCTGCGGGCGGCTGTTGCGGATTCGCGACTACGGCGGCGTCATCTTCGCCGTGCTGCGCGACTGGTCCGGCGACATCCAGCTGCTCATCGACCGCGGCCGGGTGGGCGCCGACCGCAGCGAGTCGTTCACCGAATTCTTCGACCTGGGCGACCTGGTCGAGGTGAGCGGCCAGATCGGCCGCAGCTGCCGCGGCGAACTCTCGCTGCTCGCCCAGGACTGGCGGATGATCGGCAAATGCCTGCACCCGCTGCCGGACAAATGGAAGGGTCTGTCCGACCCGGAAGCCCGAGTGCGGCAACGCTATGTCGACATGGCCATCAACACCGATATCCGCGAGGTGCTGGCCAAGCGCAGCGCGGTGGTGCGGTCGCTGCGAGACACCTTGCACGGCTGGGGATTCCTCGAAGTCGAGACCCCCGTCCTGCAGCAGGTGCACGGCGGCGCCAACGCCACCCCGTTCACCACCCACATCAACGCCTACGACCTCGGCCTGTACCTGCGCATCGCCCCCGAGCTGTACCTCAAGCGACTGTGCGTGGGCGGCATGGAGAAGGTGTTCGAACTCGGCCGCGTCTTCCGCAACGAGGGCGTGGACTACAGCCACAACCCCGAGTTCACCATCCTGGAAGCCTATGAGGCGCACAGCGATTACGAACGCATGATGCACGCCTGCCGCCAGCTCATCCAGGAGGCCGCGGTGGCCGCAAACGGCAAGATGGTGGCGCTGCGCCCCGGACCCGACGGTGCCCTCACCGAGGTGGACATTTCCGGCGACTGGCCGGTCAAGACCGTGCACGGGGCCGTCTCCGAGGCGATCGGTGAGACCATCACCCCCGACACCGACGAGGAGCGGCTGCGGCTGCTCTGCGAGAAGGCGGGCGTGCCCTTCCAATTGGGCTGGGACGCCGGGCAACTCGTGCTCGAGATGTACGAGCACCTGGTGGAATCGGCCACCGAGGAACCCACCTTCTACATCGACTTCCCCACCTCCGTCTCCCCGCTCACGCGCGCGCACCGGCACATTCCGGGCGTCACCGAGCGCTGGGACCTGGTGGCCTGGGGCGTCGAACTGGGCACCGCCTACAGCGAATTGACCGATCCGGTGGAACAGCGCCGCCGCCTCACCGAACAGTCCATGCTGGCCGCCGGCGGCGACCCGGAGGCCATGGAACTCGACGAGGACTTCCTGCAGGCCCTCGAACACGCCATGCCGCCCACCGGCGGTCTCGGCGTCGGCGTGGACCGGGTGGTCATGCTGCTGATCGGCCGCAGCATCCGCGAAACGCTGCCGTTCCCGCTCGTGAAACCCCGCACCACGCAAAGCGAATCCCGATAGGGACCAGGGAAAACCCTGATTCCCCGGGCCGGATCCCCGGTTAATCTGGGATTCGGCCCGGGGCGGGCCCACCGGCCACACGGATTGGGGTATCCATGCACTACCTAGATCTCATGACCCAGGCGACCCTGCTGGACCACCACGTGTGGACCCACCCGGACACCTGGAACGCCGCCCTCGAGAACACCGCCGCCCGCCGCACCAGCAGCCGGCGCGGCACCAGCTTCTGGGGCTTCCTCGCGGTCTGCTGCATCGGCATCGTGGTGCTGGTGCTCGGCATCGTCTACCTGATGAGCCGCCGCAAGAACCGCTAGCCCCCGCGGCGCACCGCGGGCGGGGTGCGGCAGAGTGGTGGGCGTGCAGTTGATCCTCGTCCGTCACGCCCAGCCGCAACGAGTCCTGGCCGAATCCGGCCATGCCGACCCGGATCTCACCGCGATCGGCCTCGAACAGGCGGGCCGGGTCCCGGCCGCACTCGCCCACCACCGCATCGCCCGCGTGGTCAGCAGCCCGCAACTGCGGGCCCGCGAAACCGCCAGGCCCACAGCGGAGAAGCTCGGACTCGGCATCGACGTCCTCGACGGGCTCGCCGAGTACGACCGCGACCTGCCGATATACGTCCCGATCGAGGACGCCCAGCAGGAATTCCGGGAAACCTACGCGCGCATCAAGGCCGGGCACCTGCCCGAGCAGATCGACGGCGACGCCTTCATCGGCCGCGTGCGCGACAGCATCGCGAGCATCGTGGCGGCCGCCGAGCACACCGACACCGTGGTCGTCTTCGCGCACGGCGGGGTGATCAACGTGCTGCTGCAGGAGGTGCTGGGCCTGGCCCGCCCGCTCACCTTCCCCATCGACTACTGCTCGATCACCCGGATCCTGTACTCGCGCAGCGGCGGCCGCACCGCGGCCACCATCAACGAGAACGGCCACGTCTGGGACCTGTTGCCGCGCATGCAACGTCCGCGCCCCTAGACGCTCAGCGGACTCCCAGCCCGATCCCACACCCTTCCAAGCGCCGGAGCCTTCGATGGGAACTCGAGAGCCGCTTCCCCGCGGCCCACGATCCCGACAGAAAGGCACCACGATGTCCATCATCAAGCCCCGCCGCCGTCTCGCCCTGCGCCTCGCCGCGGCCGGTGCCCTCGCCGCCATCCCGCTCGCCGTCGTCACCCTCCCCGCGAATGCCGCGACCCCCGACGACGCCGCCACCCCGGTCGTCGCCCAGCAGATCGACGACCACGGCCCCTGGGATCACGACCGTGACCACCACCGCCACGACCACGACAACGACGGCGGCTGGAACAACGGCGACAACGGCTGGAACAACGGCGGCTGGAACAACGGCGACAACGGCTGGAACAACAACCCGGCTCCGGCCCCCGCCTGGCTGCCGCCCACCGGCTCCTTCGGCATGTAACCCGGCCGGCGACGACCTCATCGGCTCGGACACCGAAAAGGCCGCTCCCAGTGTGGGAGCGGCCTTTTCAGGTTTCGCGGGCCCGGCCCACCGCCGGGCCGTCCGCTACGCGTTGGTCGCGATCCAGTTGTGCATCCAGGTCAGCGCGGTCTGGCCGCCGCCGACGCCGTAGCTGCCGTAGCTGGTGTGCTTGCCGCTGCGGTAGAACTGCTCGAGCTGGTGGGCGTACTCGCTGTCCGGACCGTCGGCCAGCTGGGCCTGCAGCGTCGGCAGACCACCCTGCGCCATCAGGTCGTTGAGGATGGACCCGAGTTCGAGCTGGGTCTGCCACAGGTTGAAGTTGTTCGGGTTGGACGACTGCGCCAGGAAACCCGCGAAGCGCGTGAGGAAGTCGGTCTCCTCGGTGGAGCAGTACAGGTCGCCGATGGCGCACACGGTGCGCACCTTGTCGCTGACCCAGCCGAAGCCGCCGACCCGTGGCCCGCCCGCACCCGCGCCGGGGGCGATCGGGCCGATCTGAGCGTCGGTGGGCGAGCGGCGGGGATCGGAGATCAGCGCGACCGCCGCGATGCGATCCGGCGGCACCACGCCGTGGCCGCTGCCGATCTCGGCGGCGAGATCGCCGGCCGCGTCGGCGCCCTGGCTGTAGCCGGTGATGGCGATCCTGGTGCCCGGGCAGCGCGCGCCCATGTCCTGCACCAGACCGCGGGCATTGTCGACGGCTTCCTTCTTGGAGGCGGCGTAGACGTCGCCCTCCCAGGGGAAGGCGGTGGCCGCGTAGGTGACATAGTCGACCGCACCGGGCAATCCGTCGGTCACCGCGGCCAGCATGCCGGGCTTGGGGTCCTTGTCGTGGCCGGTCTCCCAGGTGCCGGGCACGGCGACCGTGTAGAAACTCGGGCAGCCCGCGCCGGGGGCGGCCGTAGCGGGACCGCTGCCCAGGACGATTCCCGACATGAGCACGCTCGCCGCTGCCCCCGCAGCCGCGACAACATTCTTCAACCGCATACTGCTCCAGTTCCCGCTTGTGCCGGGACAGGTTGCGCGTCCCGATTCCGGATCATGGTGCGGTCGCCGGATGACAGTCCGGTGCACTGAGGGTTAACCCAAGTAACCGCCCGGCTGAGCTGACTGGAACAGACCGAATGACGAGATCGGCGACACACCGCCGACAAGCATAAAGGGGCCTATTCGACCATGCCAGGCGAGACGGCGAAGACGTCCGATTTCCGGCCGAAAGTTGTGCCGGAAGCCACATTTCGGACCTCAGTCCTGCAATGCCGCCTCGAGCATCGGCCACGACCGATGCAGCGCGTCCTGCCAGTACCGCCAGGAATGCGTTCCGGCAGGGCTGAATTCGACCTGCGCGGGGATCCCCAACTGGCCGAGGCGATCTGCGAGCTGGTGCGTGCACCCGTTGGTCGCGGCCTCGATCACGCCACCCAGGATGATCTGGTTGGCCAGCGTCGCCGGACGCCCGCCGATCGAGGGTGAATCGAGGGTGTCCATCGGCCCGGGCAGACCGGTCGAACTCGAGATGAACAGCGCCTTCCCGCGCAGGGCGGCGGCATTGAGCACGGCGTCGTGCTGCTGCCAGTCCGGGTCGCCGGGCTCGCCCCACATATTGCGGGAATCCGCGTCACCGCGGTCGAGGACGAGCTGGATGTAGCGGCGGCTGTTCTCGTCGGCGGTGGAGGCGCAGCCACTGTAGGAGGCGACTGCCCGGTACCGATCGGGGGCCGCGATGGCCAGATTCAGCGCGGAGGTCGCCGACATCGACACGCCCGCTACCGCGTTCGCGCCGGAGGCGTGCAGCACCGAATCCAGGATCGGCGGCAGTTCCGCGGTCAGAAAGGTCTCCCATTTCTGGCGGCCCAGACTCGGGTCGTCTTTCTGCCAGTCGGTGTAATAGGAGAATTTGCCACCGATCGGGGAAACAACATTCACGTTCTTATCCGCGAAGAATTGCACGATATCGGTTTGGCGATACCAGGTCGCGGCATCCTCACCACCGCCCGCGCCATTCAGCAGATACAACGTGGGTCGCGGCACACTGTTGTCGAACGGGGTGATCACCTGAAGCGTGATCACCCGGTCCATCGCGGCCGAATAGACCGAGATCTCCTCTTGCCGCTGGCCGGGCCGATCGATCGAGACCAGATGGGATCCGGTGGAATCATCCGCCGTGGCCGTACCGATGGTCCCGGGCGCGGACGACAATGCCAGGGAGAGTGCAATTGCCGAGATCGCGGCGAGCGCCGAGAGCTTACCGGTGAGCATCGGTACGGTTTTCCTATCGATCGAATCGGCCCGGAACGGGAATCAGCTGCCGATGTACTTGCGGATCGCGTCCGACAGGATGGTGCTGAGCGAACCGGTCGAGCTGAGCTGGCCGTCGGCCGAGCCGAGGCCGTTGTTGTTGAGGCTGCCCAGCGCGTCCTCGCCGACGGTGTTGGCGCGGGCGGTGAAGCACGCGGTCAGGTTGGGGAGCTCGTTGCTGACACCGACGGTGCCGGCGACGCCGATGCCACCGCTGGTGACCTGCTGACCGGCCGAGAGGTTGGTCGGAACCGGGTAGGTGATGTTGAGGGTCACCGGGTTGCCGGAGTTCACGAACCAGCCCGTGCTGGTCACCTTCCAGCCGCCGGCGTTCGGCTCCGGGGTGACGTCTTCGGTGCGCTGACCGCCCGCCAGGTGGTAGGCGGTGATGCTGGCCTTGACCGGCGCGCCGAAGCCCGACGGCGGGTAGTCGGTGATGGTGTTGACGTACGGGTTACCGATACCGGTGGTGCCGACGACGACCTTGTAGGTCACCGTGGTGCCGATGCCGACCGAGTCGAGGTTGGCGCTCTTGTCGTAGGTCATGGTGATGCCCACGGTGCTGATGTCGTTCTTGGTGGCATGCGAGCTCAGGGCGCAGGTCGTATCCGCTGACGCGGCGCCCGTCTCCAGCGTGGTCATGCTCAGGCCCGCGAAAACCATTGCGGCAGAGGTCGCGATCGCGGCCGCACGGCGATTACGGAACATATTTTCCTCCAAGTGTCCCGAGATCCTCCGGGACCGATCCATACTTACCGAGCGCTGCGGACGACTCGGAGGGTGGACTCCACACGGGGAGTAAGTAAACAGGTGTAACTGGTCCCCTGTCCAGGGTTTGACAAAACTGCTCCCAGTTACTGACTAGTACACATTTCAGATCGTTTCCCTGCATAACAAAGAGCGCTCCCGGACCGAAGTCCGGGAGCGCTCTTCAGGGTTTCAGCTCAGCGCTGGATCACCGTTGGGCGACCATGGTCGGGGTGATCGGAGACGGCAGCGCCGTCTCACCCTCCAGGTACTTGTCCACCGCGGACGCGCACGCGCGACCCTCGGCGATGGCCCACACGATCAGCGACTGACCGCGGCCCATGTCACCGGCGACGAAGACGCCGGGCACGGTGGTGGCCCAATCCTTGTCGCGCATGACATTTCCGCGCTGGTCGTAGCCCACGCCCAGGCCCTCGAGCAGACCGTTCTTCTGCGGTCCGACGAAGCCCATGGCCAGCAGCACCAGGTCGGCCTCGAGGGTGAAGTCGGTGCCCTCGACCTTCTCGAAGCGGCCGTTGACCATCGACACCTCGTGCGCCTGCAGCCCGGTGACCTTGCCGTCGGCGCCGATGAAACGCTCGGTGTTGACGGAGAACACGCGCTCGCCGCCCTCCTCGTGCGCCGAGGAGACGCGGTACATCAGCGGGTAGGTCGGCCACGGGGTCGAGTCGGCCCGCTGCTCCGGCGGACGCGGCATGATCTCGAACTGGTGGATCGTCTCCGCACCCTGCCGGTGCGAGGTGCCCAGGCAGTCCGCGCCGGTGTCACCGCCACCGATGATGACGACCTTCTTGCCGCGCGCGTTGATGCGCGGCAGGCCGTCCTCGTCGGTGATCGGGTCGCCCAGCTGCACCCGGTTGGCCAGCGGCAGGAACTCCATGGCCTGGTGGATGCCGTCCAGGTCGCGGCCCGGGATCGGCAGGTCACGCGCGATGGTGGCGCCACCGGCGAGCACGACCGCGTCGAACTGCTCACGCAGCTGCTGGGCCGTGATGTCCACGCCCACGTTCACGCCGGTCTTGAAGATGGTGCCCTCGGCCTCCATCTGCGCGATGCGGCGGTCGATGAAGCGCTTCTCCATCTTGAATTCCGGGATGCCGTAGCGCAGCAGGCCGCCGATGCGGTCGTCGCGCTCGAACACGGTCACGGTGTGGCCGGCCCGGGTCAGCTGCTGAGCGGCGGCCAGGCCCGCGGGGCCGGAGCCGACGACCGCGATGCGCTTGCCGGTCAGGCGGGTCGGATAGATCGGGGTCACCCAGCCCTCGTCGAAACCGTTCTCGATGATCTCGACCTCGACCTGCTTGATGGTCACCGGATCCTGGTTGATGCCCAGGACGCAGGACGCCTCGCACGGAGCCGGGCACAGGCGGCCGGTGAACTCCGGGAAGTTGTTGGTCGCGTGCAGCCGATCGAACGACTCCTTCCACGCGCCCTTGTATACCAGGTCGTTCCACTCGGGAATCAGGTTCCCGAGCGGACAGCCGTTGTGGCAGAACGGGATACCGCAGTCCATGCAGCGGCTGGCCTGCTTCTGCAGGGTCTCGTGGGAGAACTTCTCCTCGTAGACCTCTTGCCAGTCCAGCAGTCGCAGCGGAACCGGACGGCGCTTGGGCAGTTCCCGGGAAGTGTGCTTCAGGAAGCCTTGTGCGTCACCCATTTACGAACTCCTGACTAATGCGCAGCGCGCACGGAACAACGACAGTGGTGCTGCGTTGCACCGCCAAGGTGAGGTCAGCCACGCGCCGCCTCCATGATCGCTTCGTCGACATTCCGGCCGGCCTTCTCGGCCTCGGAGATGGCGAGCAGGACCTTCTTGTAGTCGCGCGGCATGACCTTCGCGAACTTCGTCACCTGCTGCGACCAGTCGCCCAGGATCTTGTCGGCGACAGCGGATCCGGTCTCGTCGCGATGCTGGACCACGATGTCGTGCAGCATCTGCGCGTCCTCGGCCGACAGCTGCTCGAGGTCGACCAGCTCGGTGTTGAGGTTGGCCTCGAAGGTGCCGTTCGGGTTGTAGACGTAGGCGATACCGCCCGACATGCCGGCGCCGAAGTTGCGGCCGGTCTCGCCGAGGATGACCACGCGGCCACCGGTCATGTACTCGCAGGCATGGTCGCCCACACCCTCGACGACCGCGGTGGCGCCCGAGTTGCGGACGGCGAAGCGCTCGCCGGCCACACCGCGCAGGAACGCCTGGCCGCTGGTGGCGCCGAACAGGATCACGTTGCCCGCGATGATGTTCTGCTCCGCGACGAACGCCTCCGGCGCGTCATCGGACGGGCGCACCGTGATGCGGCCACCCGAAAGACCCTTGCCGACATAGTCGTTGGCGTCGCCGACCACCCGCAGGGTGATACCGGCCGGGACGAACGCACCGAACGAGTTACCGGCGGAACCGGTGAACGTGATGTCGATGGTGTTGTCCGGCAGGCCGACTCCGCCGTAGAGCTTGGTGACCTCGTGGCCGAGCATGGTGCCGACGGTCCGGTTCACGTTCGTGATCTTGGATTCGAACTTGACCGGCTTGCCGCGCTCCAGCGCGTCCGCGGACTGCGCGATGAGCTCGTTGTCCAGCGCCTTGTCCAGACCGTGGTCCTGGTCCTTGGTGCGGCGGCGGTCCTGGAACATGAACGCCGTCTCGACGTCGTCCAGGATCGGCGACAGGTCCAGCTTGGCGGCCTTCCAGTGCGCCTTCGCGGCGGTGGTGTCGAGCAGGTCGACCCGGCCGATGGCCTCGTCCAGGGTCCGCAGACCCAGCGACGCCAGCAGCTCCCGCACCTCTTCGGCGATGTAGAGCATGAAGTTCTCGACGAACTCCGGCTTGCCGGTGAAACGCTCACGGAGAACCGGGTTCTGGGTGGCGACGCCGACCGGGCAGGTGTCGAGGTGGCAGACGCGCATCATGATGCAGCCCGAGACCACCAGCGGAGCGGTCGCGAAACCGTACTCCTCGGCGCCCAGCAGCGCGGCGATCATGACGTCGCGGCCGGTCTTCATCTGACCGTCCACCTGCACCACGATGCGGTCGCGCAGACCGTTGAGCAGCAGGGTCTGCTGGGTCTCGGCCAGGCCGAGTTCCCAGGGGCCACCCGCGTGCTTCAGCGAGGTCAGCGGCGACGCACCGGTACCACCGTCGTGGCCGGAGATGAGCACCACGTCGGCGTGCGCCTTGGAGACACCCGCGGCGACGGTGCCGACGCCCGGCTCCGCGACCAGCTTCACGTGAATCCGCGCCTGCGGGTTCGCGTTCTTCAGGTCGTGGATCAGCTGCGCCAGATCCTCGATCGAGTAGATGTCGTGGTGCGGCGGCGGCGAGATCAGGCCGACGCCCGGCGTCGAGTGCCGGACCTCGGCGACCCACGGGTACACCTTGTGGGCCGGCAGCTGGCCGCCCTCACCGGGCTTCGCGCCCTGCGCCATCTTGATCTGGATGTCGGTGCAGTTGGTCAGGTAGTGCGCGGTCACACCGAAGCGGCCCGAGGCCACCTGCTTGATCGCGGACCGGCGCCAGTCGCCGCCCTCCTCCGGCTCGAAGCGCGCCGGGTGCTCGCCGCCCTCACCGGAGTTGGAGCGGCCGCCGAGGCGGTTCATGGCGATGGCCAGGGTCTCGTGGGCCTCGGCCGAGATGGAGCCGTAGCTCATCGCACCGGTCGAGAAGCGCTTCACGATCTCCGACGCCGGCTCGACCTCGTCGATCGAGATCGGGTGCCGGTGCTCGGACTTGAACTTGAACAGACCACGCAGCGAGGCGAGACGCTCCGACTGGTCGTCGACCAGCTTCGTGTACTCCTTGAAGACCTTGTACTGGCCCGAGCGGGTGGCGTGCTGCAGCTTGAACACCGTGTCCGGGTTGAACAGGTGGTACTCGCCCTCACGACGCCACTGGTACTCGCCGCCGACCTCGAGCTCGCGGTGCGCGCGCTCGTTGCGGTTCTCCAGGAACGCGACCCGGTGCCGCTGCGCGACCTCGTCCGCGATGTCGTCCAGGCCGATGCCGTCCAGCGGCGACTTCAGACCGGTGAAGTACTCGTTCACCAGCTCCTGCCCCAGGCCGACGACCTGGAACAGCTGCGCGCCACGGTAGGAGGCGATGGTGGAGATGCCCATCTTGGACATCACCTTCAGCACGCCCTTGCCGGCCGCCTTGTTGTAGTTGTAGACGGCCTTGTTGTAGTCGGCCACGAGATCGCCGGTGCTGCCCGGCATCTGCAGCGCGCCGCGCTCGAGCATGTCCTCGATGGACTCGAAGGCCATGTACGGGTTGATGGCCGCCGCGCCGAAACCGACCAGCATGGCCATGTGGTGCACCTCGCGGGCGTCACCGGCCTCGATGACCAGGCCGACCTTGGTGCGGGTGCGCTCCCGGACCAGGTGGTGGTGCACCGCGGCGGTCAGCAGCAGCGACGGGATCGGGGCCAGCTTCTCGTTGGACTCGCGGTCGGACAGCACGATGATGCGCGCGCCGCCGTCGATGGCCGCCGAGACCTGACGCTGCACGGCCTCGAGGGCCTTGCGCAGCCCCTTGCCGCCCTTCTTGACCGGGTACAGGCCGTGAACCACCACGGACCGCAGGTCGGGACGGGAGCCGTCGTCGTTGATGTGGATGAGCTTGTTGAGCTCGTCGTTGTCCAGGATCGGCTGGGTCAGGGTGATCTGACGACAGGACTCCGGTCCCGGGTTCAGCAGGTCGGCCTCCGGGCCGATCATGCTGCGCAGCGAGGTCACGACCTCTTCGCGGATGGCGTCCAGCGGCGGGTTGGTGACCTGCGCGAACAGCTGCGAGAAGTAGTCGAACAGCAGGCGCGGCCGCGCCGACAGCACCGCGATCGGGGTGTCGGTGCCCATCGAGCCGAGCGCCTCGCCACCGGTCTGCGCCATCGGCGAGACCAGCAGGTTCAGTTCCTCGGTGGTGTAGCCGAAGATCTGCTGACGGATCAGCACACGGTCGTGCGACATGTGCACGTGCGGGCGGTCGGGCAGGTCGCTCAGCTTGGTCGGGCCCTCGTCCAGCCACTGCTGGTACGGGAACTCGGCGGCCAGCGAGGACTTGACCTCGTCGTCGCTGATGATGCGGCCCTGCGAGGTGTCGACCAGGAACATGTGGCCGGGCTGCAGGCGCTTCTTGTAGACGACCTTGGCCGGGTCGATGTCGAGCACGCCGACCTCGGAGGCCAGCACGACCAGGCCGTCCTCGGTGACCCAGATGCGGCCGGGGCGCAGACCGTTGCGGTCCAGCACCGCGCCGACGACCGTGCCGTCGGTGAAGCACACCGAGGCCGGGCCGTCCCAGGGCTCCATGAGGAAGGAGTGGTAGCGGTAGAAGGCGCGCTGCTCCGGGGTCATGGACTCGTGGCGCTCCCACGCCTCCGGAATCATCATGAGCACGGCGTGCGGCAGGCTGCGGCCGCCCAGGTGCAGCAGTTCGAGCACCTCGTCGAAGCGCGCGGTGTCCGAGGCGCCGGGGGTGCAGACCGGGAAGATCTTCTCCAGGCGGTTGTTGCCGGCGTGGTCGGTGCCGAACACGTTGGAGTTCAGCAGCGCCTCACGCGCCCGCATCCAGTTCTCGTTGCCGGAGACGGTGTTGATCTCACCGTTGTGGGCGACGCGCCGGAACGGGTGCGCCAGCGGCCACGACGGGAAGGTGTTGGTGGAGAAGCGCGAGTGCACGATGCCCAGCGCCGACTCGACCCGGTCGTCCTGCAGGTCCAGGTAGAACGCCCGCAGCTGCGGGGTGGTGAACATGCCCTTGTAGACGAAGGTCTCGCCGGACAGGCTCGGGAAGTAGACCGACTCCTTGCCGGTCGCGCCCTCGCCGGCACCCGACCTGCCGAGCTCGTGCTCGATGCGCTTGCGGATGACGTAGGCCCGACGTTCCAGGTCCATGCCGGACAGCTGCTCGGTGCCGCCCTTGGGCGAGGCGATGAAGATCTGCCGGAAGGTCGGCATGGCGTCACGCGACAGCGCGCCCAGCGACGACCCGTCGATCGGGACCTCGCGCCAGCCGAGGACCTCGAGGCCCTCCTCGCGCACGATCTTCTCGACGCCGTACCCGGCGCGGGCGGCCTCGCGGCGAGCCTGCGGCAGGAAAGCGATACCGGTGGCGTACGAACCTTCGGCGGGGAGCTCGAAGTCGACGACAGCACGGAAGAACTTGTCCGGGAGCTGGATCAGGATGCCCGCGCCGTCACCCGAGTTGGGTTCGGCACCGGCGGCACCACGGTGCTCCAGGTTCAGCAATGCCGTAATAGCCTTGTCGACGATGTCGCGGCTGCGGCGGCCGTGCATGTCGACGACGAATGCGACACCACACGCGTCGTGTTCATTCGCCGGGTCATAGAGCCCGATGGGTCCAGGGGACCTGTGGCCAGGAAGTTGCGTCATGCCTCTGCCTTCACAAAAAACAGGCCTTCGAAGAATGCGGCCTTCGTCGAACGCCTCCGGTCTGGACTGCGTCCGGACGTTCGGAGACCAGCGGCGCTGATGGTCATTCCGTGCAGTCAACTTTGCAGTTGTCCACCCGCTTCGATTACCTAGTCGGGTGCTCGGTGGTAACGGAACCCTTACGTCTTCGCTACACACCGCGCAGGTCTCGCCCGCTAGGCTGAGCACCGATCGGGCCTCTGACCGTATGGGGAGAATGCCGAAATGTGTAGTTCGGCGTAAGAGCAAACGATAAGTCAGGACTTGAGCCCAACCAACTTAGGTTGTACTAATTCCAGGTTCTAGCTGGGCTTCTTCATCGGTCCTCCAACACACGCGCGTTCTCCAGTGTAAGGCAGGGGTGCACGTGCGTTTCAGTTGAGTTCACCACTGCATCGCACGCGCGCGAGGGCTCCGGCCGGGCGGTCCAGCGCAGCTCCAGACTGCCTCTCACCTGCAATGAATCAGATTTCCCCACAATGGGATCCGGCAAACCGGGCGTTGGCGGGCTAACTTTCCGGACAAGTTCCGTCGTCGCGGCGGCCGCCCGGGAGACATGGGCAGGTAACCTGCGGACCGTACGGAATTTTTCCTGAATGTGGGATTCAGCACACGTTCAGCAAACCGTAAATCCGCCTCCTGGCCACGTTTTCCGCGCCATCCGAGCCGGTCCGCGCGTGATCAACACCACGTCACCCGCCCGAAACGTGGCATTGTGAGCCTGGCCACATCCCAGCCGCCGCGGTCGATGGAACAGGTGTACGCCTGTCACGCTGAGACAACGAATCAGCGACGGTTTCGAGAAGCCGAATCACCCGGGACTCAGAGGATGTGAACTCCCATGACCGTTCACCATGTCCCCGGGTCCGCCGGGCTCGGCGCCTTGCTGGTCTGGCTGGGCGGCGCACAACCGCAGCTCACCGACGGGCCCGAGCGCGGCGGCTACACCGTCACCGGCGCCGTGGTGGCGCTGTTCGCGGGCACCGCGGGCGCCGTCACGGCCGCCGCGACGGGAGCGGCGCGCTGGCCGGTCATCGCCATCGTGGCGGTCGCGCTCATCGCGACGGTCCTGATGGGGGCCATCGCCCGGGCGCTGGCCACCGCCGCCGCACCCGATCGCCGGGAGAATCGCCGGGCGGTAGCCGAATTCGGCGGTCGCATCGCGGTGGCGGTGATCGCCGGGGTGGTGATCGCCGAATTGGCCTGCACCATCCTGTTCTCCGGCACCGTGGACCGGTTGCTCGACGAATCCGCCCAGCACGCAGTGGAATCCGCGCCCGCCGTGGTCACCGCGCGCACCGAGCTGGAGCAGGCCAGGACCGATCGCACCGCGCTGGACCAGCAGATCACCAAGGCGCAGAACGACGTCACCAATGCGCTGATCATCGCGCGCTGCGAATTCAACCCGGGGGCGGACTGCCCGCAGAACATGATCACCCGCGTGCCGGGGCGCGGTCCCGAGGAGCGCACCGCCAACCAGATGCTCGACGACGCCCGCAACCAGCTCAGCGCGGCGCAGGGCAAGGTCGACGGGCTCGACGCCAAGGTCACCGAGCAGGACAGGGCCCTCGCGACGGCCCGCAAGTCCGCCTACACCGACGGCGACCGCGGGCTCGGGGCGCGCTGGGTGGCCATGAACGACTACACCACCGGACATTTCGGGCCGTTCGTCTTGCGGCTCGCCGTGTCCGTGCTCATGATCGTGCTGGCCCTGCTGCCGCTGCTGCTGCGGTGGTGGCGGGGTGAGACGGCGTTCGACCGCACCGTCGCGGTCCGTACCGCCACCGACCGCATCGACCAGGCCGCCGCCACCGCCATCGCCGTCAAACAGGCCGAGGTGCGCGTGGAGACCGAGAGCCTGCGCGCCGAACAACAACTCACCGCCGCGCGGCTGGCCGCACATGCCGACACCGCCATCGACCGGGAACGGCAGCGCACCCGCATCATCGCCGCCATCGGCAATTTCGAGATCGGCATCACCGAACCCACCCAGCGCGCGATCGCCGAATTCGACAATGCCACCAGACATGAACTCCCCGCCGGCCCGGCCGGGGATCGAAAGGACAGCACCGTGTCCCAGGAGGGGATCGTGACACAGTCGCCGAACCTGCCCGCCCAGCTCACCTCCGGGGCCCTGGCCCCCGCACCGCAGGGTGGGGCACTCGTGCCCGCCGTGCCGGTCGCGCAGCCCGCGAACAAGGGCGGGGGTCTGGAACTTCCGATCATCGGGACGGTGCCGTTCACCGACACCGCCGCCCGCTGGATCCGTCCGCTGGTGCCGTCCTTCGTGGCCAATGCCATCGATACCGCCACCCACCCGCTGCGCACCGTGCGTCAGGCGTTCGAGGAAGCGGAGGAGATCACCTTCACGCTGCGCCGCACGCGCAAGGTGACGGTGGATTCCCAGGATTCGGCGCAGCAGCAGCACCAGCAGGCCTACGCCCAGCCGCAGTACGGCTACCTCCCGCAGGGCGCCCCGCAGCAGGTGCATGCCCAGCGGGTGGCCGCGAGCGTGGTGGATCAGCCCTACGCCCAGTACCCCTCCTACTCGGCCCTCCCCCAGGGCCAGGTGATGGACCCCGGCTATCCCCTGCCCTCGGGTGCGCAGCACGATGCGCTGGCGGCACGCCGCAACCCCGAACTCGACTACCGCAGCCCGCGCGAACTGCCGCCGGGCAGGGGCCGGGAGTAGCCTTCCGAAACCCACTGTGGCCCGGAATGTTTCACGTTGAACACGGAAACATCCGGGCCACAGCCTGTTCGATGCCACCGCCTGTTCGATGCCACCGCCTTTCGATCACGCCGCCGGCGATTTCCGCGTCGCCGAGCGGTAGGCGACGACAGCGGTCAGGACGAGGATGGCCGCCGTGGAGGTGGCCGCCAGGTGGATGCCGCTGACGAAGGCGGAGTGCGCCGAGTTCAGCAATTCCCCGGCCGCGGGTTGCGGTAGGGCGCGGGCGGTTTCGATCGCGCCGCCGAGCGACTCGCGGGCCGCGTCCGCCTGGCCGGACGGGACGTGCGTCAGGTCCAGACCGTGGCGGAAGGCCGCCATCACGGCGCTGCCCAGCACGGCGACACCGAGGGCGATGCCCATCTCCATGGCCGTCTCCGAGATGGCGGCGGCATTACCGGCGCGCGCCTCGGGCGCGGTGCTGACGATCATGTCGGCCGAGACCGTCAGGGCCACACCCTCACCCAGGCCGATCAGCAGGAAGCCGACGATGAACGGGGTCACCGAGCCCGAGGGGTCGGTGGGCAGCAGCCAGTAGAGGCCCGCGCCGATCGCGACGGTCACCAGCGAGCCCGCGAGCACTGTCGCCGCACGCCAGTAGCGGACCAGCCAGGCCGCGGCCAGCGCACCGAGCATGGAGCCGATGGTGCCCGGAATGAGCAGCAGACCGGCCGCCAGCGGCGACTTGCCGAGCACCAGCTGCAGGTACTGCGAGCCGAAGAACAGCACGCCGGCCAGCGCGAACACCGACAGCAGGTTGGTGAACACCGCGGCCCGGAAAGCCGGCAGCCGGAACAGGTCCAGGTCGATGAGCGGGGTGGACAGGCCGCGCTGGCGGCGCACGAACACCACGCCCGCGACCACGCCGGCACCGGCGCTGATCAGCAGGTTCAGGCTCGGGCCGTGGGCCGCGAATTCCTTGACCGCGTACACGATCGGGATCAGGGCCAGCATGGACAGGCCGGCGCTGATCAGATCGAAGCGGCCGGGGTCGGGGTCGCGCGACTCCGGTACCAGGATCGGGGCCAGGACCAGCAGCAGCGCCATGACCGGCAGGTTCACCAGGAAGACCGAGCCCCACCAGAAGTGCTCGAGCATCCAGCCGCCCAGCAGTGGGCCGAAGGCCGCGCCGGAGGCGGCCATGGCGCCCCAGACCGAGATGGCGAGGGTGCGCTGGCGGGCGTCGGTGAACATGGACCGGATCAGGCCCAGCGTGGCGGGCATCAGGGTCGCACCGGCGACACCCTGCAGAACGCGTGCGGCAATGAGCATCTCGGGGTTGACCGCCCAGGCCGCGACGGCCGAGGCCAGGGCGAAGCCGGCCGCGCCGATGAGCAGCAGGCGGCGGCGGCCGATGCGGTCGCCGACGGTGCCCATGGTGACCAGCAGGCCCGCGAGCACGAACGAGTAGACGTCGATGATCCACAGCAGCTGCGGCGTGGTGGGCGCGAGGTGCGCGCTGATGGCCGGGACCGCCAGGTCGAGCACGGTGGCGTCGACGGAGATCAGCAGCAGCGCGAGCGCGAGGACGCCGAGCCCGGCCCAATCCCTGGGCCGGGCCTTCGGCGGCACGGCGGTGGGCTGCCGGTCGATGGTCACGGGAGTGCCGGAACGTGCGGTCGCGTGGGTGCTCATGAGCTTTCTCTCTCGGTGGTGAACCGTCCAGACGGTACAGTAGCATTCTGAACCGTCCAGACGGTACAGTCAATCGTCGTGACCACACGTGATCCCGCCGGCACCCGCGACCGGATCCTCGACGCGCTCGAAACCCTGCTGCTCGACAAGGGCCTGTCCCAGGTGACCCTGGACAATGTGGCCGCCACCGCGGGCGTCTCCAAGGGCGGACTGCTCTATCACTTCAAGAGCAAGGACGCACTGCTCGCCGGACTGCTCCGCCGCGTCACCGACCGGGCCGATCAGCAGGTGCGAGCCGCGGTGGCACAGGGGCGCTCGGTGGCCGAGTGGTATCTGCAGGCTCCGCATCCCGAGGACGACGCCGACGCCGTCGAGCTCGCCCTGTACCGATCCATGCTGGCCGCCATGCGGAGCGTCGACGCGCCGCAGGACGCCGCGCAGGCGGAGACCGACCGGGCCCTCACCGAGGTGATGGGGTCCTGGAAGACGGCCCTGGACAACGAGATCGAGGATCCGGTGCGGGCCGAGATCGTGCGCCTGGTCGGCGACGGCGTCTATCTGCGCGCCCTGCTGGGCCTGCCGCCCATCGAACCCGGGCTCTACCGCCGGGTCGTGGCCCGGCTGCTGGAGACCGGCACACCCACCGCCTGACATCCGGGGTGCGAAGTTCGCCGTCCGGACGCGCATCGGGCGACCGAAGACGCTGGTCCGGATAGACTCGGCCGCGTGTTGCCGACCGCCGCCGACTCCGTCGGTTCGCCGACCGGCTCGGTGGGGGAACCGACTTCTACCGAACCGGTGGTTGTGCCGATTCGCCCGATGCAGTTCCGCGAACTCCTCGACCTCCCGTTCGCGCTGATCCAGGCGCGGATCAAGACCCTGGCGGGCCTGCTCGGCGTCGCCGTGCTGGTCGCCTCGGTGGTGGCCGTGGCGGGCACGGTGCTCGCGGCCGTCGCCAGCGGGAATTCCGACCGCGGCACCCTCTGGGGCGCGGTGCTGGTCACCCTGCTGTGCGCCTGGTCGATCCGCTGGTTCGTCCGCGGGGTGACCGTGCCGATCGGGCTGGCGGTCGTGTACCGCAGGCCGGCGAATTGGCGCGAGGCGCTGCGGCGACTGGCCGCGGAAGCCGGTCCGCTGCTCGGCTATCAGGTGATGTACACACTCATCGGTCTCGGCGTGCTGGCCGTCGGCACTCCGCTGCTGTTCACCGTGCCGCCCGCGGTGATCTGGCTGGCCTGGCTGCGCGGGCGGCGATTCACGCTGGTGCCCACCATCTTCGATCAGTCGGCCACCTACGGCGTGGCGGCGCGACGCGCGAAACTGCTTGCGGGCGGAACGGAATGGCAGCTGGTCGGGCTGTGGCTGTACCTGCGCGGGCTGCTGCTCGTGCTGGTGGTGCCGCTGCTGGCGCTGCCGCAGTTCACCGCACAGTTCTCCGGCACCCGGCGCTGGACGGTGACGGTGCTGATCATCACCGCCACCCTGCTCATCGTGGCGGTCGCGGAGCTGGTCGAGTCCTCGACGCAGGTCGTCACCTACGTCGACCGGCGCTGCCGCCGCGAGGCGTGGGACATCCGGGTGCCCGGCGGGAGCGGCCGATGACCGGGTCCGACCGGGCGCCCGGGCCGGAGATCGCCGGTGCCGCGCCGAATCTCGTCGGCGCGGCGCCGCCCGAGCCCGCCCTGGGTCCGGCCGCCGCGCACCTGGCCGCGGCCGAGGAGGCCGCCCGGCGCGGCGATTTCGCTGCCGCGCTGCGCGAGCGGTACCGCGCCGTCACCCGCGGGCTGGAGCAGCGCGGCATCCTCGACGAGGAGCGGGCGCGCACGGCCCGGGAAACCGCGCGGGCCGCTATCGCGGCGGTCCCGGACGCGGGCGAGCTGCCCTCGGCGGCACACAGTTTCGACGAGGTCGTCTACGGCGGCCGCTACGCCACCGAGGCGGAGTACCGGCAGCTGGAACAGGCCGACCGGTACTCGATCGCGCCGCCGCCCAAGGCCGGCCCGGCCGAGCGGCGCCGGACCCGTAAGACCAGGGTCGCCAAGGAGAAGAAGGACCGTGAGCGCGCGGAACTGCCGCGGCTGCTGAAGGATTGGCGCTTCTGGGCCGCGGTCGTGGCCGTGCTGGCTGTCGTGGTGCTGGTGTACGTGCTCACCCATGCCGGGTCCGGGCCGTCGACCCCGCCGCCGACCCACGCGCCGGCGCCACCGTCGAATCCGCCGCCGCCCAACCGGCCGGACGTGCCGCCGCCGAACTTCGGCGCGGGCAGCGACTCCATCTTCCAGCAGCTACCGGGCTGGCTGGCCTTCGGCGGTCTGCAGTTCCTCATCGCCTGGGTCGCCGTGCTGTGGTGGCGTGGCCGCCGCCGCGGCGCCATCGTCCGCGAACCGCTGCCGGTGGAGGCCCCGGCCCACGAGCTGCTCGCCGGACAGGCCGGGCTGTACCGGAAATCCCGCGATCACGAGCACGTGGCCGCGAAACTGCGGGCGGCGGCGCTGCGCCGGCTGCGGCCCGCACTCGGCGTCACCGCCGACACCCCGGCGGAACTGGTGGTCGGGTCGATCACGGCCCGCACCGGCGCGGACCCGGCCGTCATCCGCGGCGCCCTGTACGACCCGGTCCCCGATCGGGTCACGCTGGAACTCGTGGCCGCACAACTCGAATGGATCGAAGCGGAGGTCTTGTGACCGAACTCTCCCGGGACGTCGTGGACACCAACCACGCGCCCACCGCCCAGGACGCCCAGCAGGCGCTGCTGGCGCTGCGCGCCGAGATCGGCAAGGCGGTGGTCGGCAACGACCACGCCGTCATGTTCCTGGTGCTGGCGCTGCTGTGCCGCGGCCACGTACTGCTGGAAGGCGTTCCGGGCGTGGCCAAGACGCTGCTGGTGCGCGCCCTGGCCACGGCGCTGGATCTGGAGCACGCCCGCATCCAGTTCACCCCCGACCTGATGCCGGGCGATGTCACCGGCTCGCAGATCTACGATCCGCACTCGGCCGAGTTCACCTTCCGCCGCGGCCCGGTGTTCACCAACCTGCTGCTGGCCGACGAGATCAACCGCACCCCGCCGAAGACGCAGTCGGCGCTGCTGGAATCCATGGAGGAGCGCCAGGTTTCGGTGGACGGCGTGCCGCAGCCGCTGCCGGATCCGTTCGTGGTGGTCGCCACCCAGAATCCGATCGAGCAGGAGGGCACCTATCCGCTGCCGGAGGCGCAGCTGGACCGGTTCCTGTTCAAGGTGGACGTCCAATTGCCCGGGCGCGATGACGAATTCCGCATCCTGCAGCGGCACGCGGCGGGCTTCGACCCGCGCGATCTGAACGCCGCCGGGCTGCGCCCGGTGGCCGGTCCCGCGCACATCGCGGCCGCCCGGGCCGCCGTCGCGCAGGTGGCCATCAGCCCCGAGGTGCTGGCGTACACCGTGGACCTGTGCCGGGCCACCCGCACCTCCCCGGCCGTGGCGCACGGCGCGTCCACCCGCGGCGCGACCGCGCTGATGGCGGCCGCGCGGGCCTTCGCCTGGCTGAACGGGCGTGCCTATGTGACGCCCGACGATGTGAAAGCCGTTGCGACGACGGTGCTCCGGCACCGGCTGCACCTGCGGCCCGAGCACGAGGTGGAGGGCGTCACCGCCGAGGGCGTGCTGGCCTCGCTGCTGATGTCCGTCCCCGTTCCGGTGTAGACCGTGGTCGTCACCGGCCGGCTGGCCGCCGCGGCGGTGCTCGCGGCCCTGTTCGTCACGCTGGCGCTGCCCTCGTGGCTCGGTGTGCTGCTCGCCACCCTGGCGCTGATCGGGCTGATCGCGGCCGACCTGCTGCTACTGGGATCGCCGGGCGCGCTGGAGCTTTCGCGGTCCCCCGTCACGACGGTCCGCACCGGTCGCAGCATCGACGTGGAGCTGGCGGTGCTCAACGGCGGCGCCCGGCCGGTGCGCGGCACCCTGTGGGACGACTGGCCGCCCAGCGCGCACGCCCGCCATCGCACCCACGCCCTGAACCTGCCGCCCAACACCAGGATTCGCCTGCACACCGAGCTGACGCCGGACTATCACGGCGACCGGGTGGCCGGCCCGGTGACGCTGCGTCTGCTGGGCCCGCTGGGCATGGCCGGCCGCCAGGTGCGGCGCGAGGTCCCGGCCCGGCTGCGTGCGCTGCCGCCGTTCCGCAGTGAGCGGCTGCTGGCCTCCAAGGTCCGGCAGCTGCAGCATCTGGAGGGCCGCAACACCACCACGATTCGCGGGCAGGGCACCGAATTCGATTCGTTCCGTGAGTATGTCGCGGGCGACGACGTGCGGACCATCGACTGGCGCGCCACCGCCCGCGCCAATGACGTGCTGGTGCGCACCTGGCGTCCGGAACGCAACCGGCATGTGGTCATGCTGCTGGACACCGGGCGGGTGAGCGCCGGCCGGGTCGGCGATGGCACCCGCCTGGACGCCACCATCGAGGCGGCCCTGCTGCTGGGCGGGCTGGCCGCCGCGGGCGGCGACTCGGTGGATCTGCTGGCCTACGACCGCCGGCTGCGCACCGAGGTGCGCGGCATCGGCGGAAAGCGCTTGCAGATCAAGCTGATGCACGCGCTCGCCGGGCTCACTCCCGAACTGGTCGACACCGACTATCAGGGCGTGCTGCGCGCGACACTGCAGCGCGCCCGCCGCCGCAGCCTGGTGGTGTGGTTCACCCATCTCGACGCCGCCACCGTGCAGGAGGGCCTGCTACCGGTGCTGCCGGTGCTGACCGAGCGGCATCGGGTGCTGGTGGTCGCGGTGACCGATCCGGAGGTGGCGGCCGCCGCCACCCGCCGCTCCGGCCTGGACGACCTCTACGCCGCGGCCGCCGCCGAGAATGTCATCGCCGAGCACGCGGTGGCCCGGGAGACGCTGCGCCGCATGGGTGTTCGTGTCATCGCCGATGCACCCGACCGGCTGCCGGAGGCGCTGGCCGACGAATACCTGGAGCTCAAGCGGACCGGAGCGCTGTAGCCGGCACGGCGCTCGGGTACTGCCGCACGAAGGGCGGCGGCGGGATGGCCCGCCGCTGCCGCTCGGCCAGCACCGCGCCCAGGATCTGTAGCGGCGGATAGCCGTTCGGCGGCGGCGTGCGCAGGCTCGTGCACACCGCGATGACCAGGGTGCGGCCCAACCGATCCTGGACCTCCGGGGTCAAGGTGCGGAACCGCAGCAGGTACCGACGCGTCGACAGCGCCAATTCATCGGAGAGACCGGACAGATCGAGCTGCCGCGCCCAGCCCGCCAGCCAGGGCGGCGGCGCGGCCAGCGCGGCGAAGGGCAGCCGGCTGCGGTCGTGCACCACGACGGTGCCCGCCAGCACGTCCCCGACCCGCCGGGCCTGGGGCGAGCACAGCGACACCACGACGGCGATCAGCCCGGTGCCCATGATCCAGAAGTCGACGATCCCCGCCAGTCCGCGGGTGACCGCGTGCCGGAAGTCGATGGGCCCGCCGTCGGCGCGCACCACGCGCAGCCCGACCGCCATCTTCCCCACCGAGCGCCCGCGCGAAAACGTCTCGAACAGCACCGGATAACCGATCAGCGCGCTCACCATGGCCACCAGCACGGCGGCGTCGCGCCACGCGGAATCGGCGCCGAGCCACACCAGCAGCGCCTCGAACAGCAGCGCCAGTACCGTTCCGATCACGGCCTGCAGCAGCAGGTCGAGCAGGAAGGCCGCGGCCCGCGTGGGGATCCGCGCGATCGGCAGCTCGACGGCCACGGCTTCGCCGGTGGTGAACAGTGCAGTGTCCAATTGCCCTTCGCTTCGCTCAGCCAGGCGGAAACACGATGGATAGCATTCTGTCAGCCGTAGCGCAGGAGGGGTACTCATGGATCTGGACGCCTACATGTTCGTTCACAGGCCTTCCTGGGAGCGGCTGGATCAGCTGGCCTCCCGCGGCAAGCGGCTCACGGGTTCGGAGTCCGACGAGCTGGTGCAGCTCTACCGGCTGACGTCGCAGCAGCTGGCCCGGCTGCAGTCGCGCGAGGCGGATCCGGACCTCATTGCCGGGCTGTCGGCGGTGCTGACCCGGGCGCGGGGCCGGATACTGAGCGCCCGCTTCGACACGCCGCGGGAGATCGCCTACTTCTTCACGCACCGGTTCCCGGCCGCCGTGTACCGGGCTCGGCCCTGGTGGCTGTCGGTGGCGACGGTGTTCCTGCTCGGGTCGGCCGGGCTGGCCGCGTGGGTGGCCAGGTCGGAGGCCGCGCGCCGGCATCTCGGCCTGGACACGGATACAGATGCCTTGACGCGCCCCGGCGGCGAATTCGAGACCTACTACTACGAGCACTCGCACGACGCCTTCGCCGCCAAGGTGTGGACCAACAACGCGTGGGTGTCGGCCATGGCGCTCTTCCTCGGGGTGCTCATCCTGCCCGCCGTCTACCTGTTGTCCATGAACGCCTTGAACCTCGGCATCAGCGCCGGGCTGATGGCGGGGGCGGGGCGGCTGGGCCCGTTCTTCGGCTGGCTCCTGCCGCACGGAATGCTGGAGCTCACAGCCATTTTCGTGGCCGGCGGGGCGGGTCTGCAGCTGGGCTGGACGCTGATCGATCCGGGCCGGGAGAGCCGTCCGCAGGCGCTGGCGCGGCAGGGCCGGGCGACCGCGGTGATCGCGCTCGGGCTGGTGGGCGTGCTGCTGGTGTCGGGTTTCCTCGAGGGCTTCGTCACACCCAGCGGACTGCCCACGGCGGTCCGGGTCGGCATCGGCGCGCTGGCCGAACTCGGTTTCCTGGCTTATGTATTCGGGCGCGGCCGCGGTGCGGTGCGGGAGCAGGAGCGCCTGCGGTCGGAGCGGGCAGCGAGCAATCACCCGGAGCACATCACGGGCTATTCGATCCAGAAGGGTCCGGAACCGGTTGCGGGAGTGGCGACTTCGTAGTCGCGGCACCGTTCGGATTGATTTCCACTGGCCGCAGCGAGTCCGGCTCAGCTGCGGCCAGCGTTGCCGACGACTCTACACAATCGTTATGGCTACGCAACCTCCGACTTGCCCACCGGACGTATAAGGCGACCAGGCGAAACATCGTTTCCCAGTAGGGAACCCGACAAGATAGCTAATTCTCGGCATACGCTTTGCGGGCGGTCTGCGGAGGGGTCCGAAACTATCCCCGCGGTCGCGTTTCGAGACCCCTTTCGAACCCGGGCGCGCGATGCGTTTCGAACCCCGTCAGTTGGTTTGCCAAAAACTCGCAAATTTTCCGCTCACCATCAGTTCAACCCGCGTTAAGCTGGCGTTTCGACCCAGCTCAGGCTGATTGCCCACCGATCGCCCAGGATCAAACAAACCTCAAGTTTGTTTCGAATGGCTTTCGCTAAATGATCATCAGGCATAACTGGACTGTAATCGGGCGCATACCCATGTCGGCATCTTCTGGCAAACGATTTTCGCCCCCACGAAGGCCCCGAAACGCCCCCTGGCAACGCCTCCGGTGGGTAACCCCGAACAGGGTGTGCGATCTTCGTCACATCCGTTGTGACCAGCGGCTTTTCGAGTCTCGCTGAGCGGAACCGGCACCGTGCGGATTCGCGCCGCGACCCCGCCCGCGCGGGCCGGCACCGGGCGCCACACTCATGCCGATCCGACATCACACTCCCGGCCCGGACGCCCAACCCGGCCGGCAGGACGCCGAACCCGGACACAGCCGAACCCGGACATAGAGGAAGGCCCCCGATCCGATTCGGATCGAGGGCCTTCCTCATTGTGGGCGAGGGGGGACTTGAACCCCCACGTCCTTACGGACACTGGCACCTGAAGCCAGCGCGTCTGCCATTCCGCCACTCGCCCTGAGCGACGGGAAGAAACGTATCACGGGGTCTGCACCAAAACGAAATCGCCTGGTTATCGGGGGTGCGGAGGGGTGATCACGATCAGCGTTCGCCCCGGGAACCTCGGCTCGCCGCCAAGAGTTACAGGTGTGGACGATCGTGGATATCATGCAATCACCGTGTCCTTGCGGCGACACGCCACGTCGGCGTGTTGCTATTCAAGGACACATCGCGCACGTCACGGCCGGTCGGACAGATGACACGACGCACGCTCCCGCACCGGAGCGGCAGGACCCGAGAAGGGAGGGGGCATGGGAATTGTTTCCCGATTCGAGCGCCGTCTCCAGGGTGCTGTCGGCGATGTCTTCGCCCGCGCCTTCGGCGGGAGCGTCGTGCCCCAGGAGGTCGAGGCCGCACTGCAGCGCGAGGCCGCCGACCACATCCAGGATCTCGGTGGCGGGCATCTGCTGGCTCCTAACAGCTATGCCATCACCGTCAACGAGTCGGATCTACGGCAGCTCGTCCAGGGCGAGGGACAGCCGGATCGCGATCTCGCCACGCAGGATTACGAGCTCACCAAGCGTGCTTTCGCCAAGCATCTGCAGGACTACATCCGCGAGCAAGGGTGGCAGACCTACGGTGAAGTACACGTGGAGTTCGAGGCATCCCCTACGCTGCACACCGGACAGTTCAGGACACGCGGCCGGGTCGATCCGGACGCGGGTGGGCGGGCAGGCCCGTCACCGGGACCTGGACGCCCACAACGACCCAACCCGCAACCAGGAGCTGGCCCCATGACGCAGAACTCAGGCTACGACCCAAGCCGTGAGCCCGCGGAGTCCGATCCGCGGAACCGCGGGTACGCGCCCCCGCCTGCGGGCCGTCAAGGTCAGCAGGGTTACGGCGAGTACGGCCACGGTGGTCAGCAGGGCTACGAGCAGGGCGGCTACGGCCAGTCCGAGCAGGCCTACGGCGACTACCAGAATGGCTACGACTACAACCAGCAGCAGGGCGGCGGTTACGGCCAGCAGCAGGGCGGCTACGCCGAGCAGGGCTACGGCCAGCAGCAGGGCTACGGCCAGTCCGAGCAGGCCTACGGCCAGCAGCAGGGCTACGCCGACCAGGGCTACGGCCAGCAGCAGCACGGCTACGACCAGGCCTACAGCGAGCAGGGCGGCGGTTACGGCCAGCAGCAGCAGGGCTACGCCGACCAGGGCTACGGCCAGCAGCAGGGCTATGGCCAGCAGGGCTACGACCAGGGCGGCTACGGTCAGCAGGGCTACGCCGAGCAGGGGTACGGGCAGCAGCAGGGCTATGGCCAGCAGGGCTACGACCAGTACCAGGAGCAGGCCGGCTACGGCGACGAGCAGGCGTACGGCCAGCAGCAGGGCTACGGCCAGCAGCAGGCCGGCTACGGCGCGGCGCCGGCGCGCAGCGGCTCGGGCTACTCGGCCACGCTGCAGCTGGACGACGGCTCCGGCCGTACCTACCAGTTGCGCGAGGGCAGCAACATCATCGGCCGCGGGCAGGACGCGCACTTCCGGTTGCCGGATACGGGAGTTTCCCGGCGCCACATCGAGGTTCGCTGGGACGGCCAGACCGCGATGCTCTCGGACCTCGGTTCGACCAATGGCACGCTGGTCAACGGGTCTCCCGTCCAGGATTGGCAGCTCGCCGACGGGGATGTCATCCGCGCCGGACATTCCGAGATCCTGATCCGGATCGTCTGATCCCGTAAGCTCGCGGTGCAGGTCACGATATGGCTGGGAATTCCTCGGTCGTATCGTGATCGCAACCGGTCGACGGCCCTATGATGCTGCCAATGCTCGCGGCGGACTCTGGCCGCGCTGACCAGCAACACACCGGTTGGGGGTCACGGAGCCACACCTCCGTAACTGCCCCGTACTCACGACACGGTCGAACAGGAGGTGGAGCACCGTGCAGGGATTGATCCTGCAATTGACCCGTGCGGGGTTCCTGCTGTTGTTGTGGCTGTTCGTGTGGGCGGTGCTCCGGACCCTGCGCAGCGATATCTACGCGGCTTCCGGCCTTCGGGTCGCGCCTCGGGCCGCAGGCGGTTCCGCGGTGCTCCCATCATTCCGCCGGGGCCAGAAGGGCGCCAAATATCTCGTGGTGACTCAGGGTTCTCTCGCCGGCACCCGCATCTCGCTCGGCACACAGCCGGTGCTGATCGGGCGGGCCGACGACTCCACACTGGTTCTCACCGACGACTACGCCTCCACCCGCCACGCGCGACTGTCTCCGCGTGGTGAGGATTGGTACGTCGAGGATCTCGGTTCCACCAACGGGACCTACCTCGACCGGTCGAAGGTCACCACTCCGGTCCGAGTTCCACTCGGCACCCCTGTCCGTGTCGGCAAGACAGTGATCGAGCTGCGATCGTGACACTTGTTCTCCGCTACGCAGCGCGCAGCGACCGTGGTCTCGTCCGAGCCAACAACGAGGATTCCGTCTACGCAGGTGCGCGACTGCTCGCGCTGGCGGACGGCATGGGCGGCCACGCCGCCGGTGAGGTCGCCTCGCAGCTGATGATCGCCGCCCTGGCGCATCTGGACGACGACGAGCCCGGCGACGATCTGCTCGGCAAGCTGAATCGTGCTGTGCACGAAGGCAATGCGGCCATCGCCGACCAGGTCGAGGAGGAGCCCGAACTCGACGGCATGGGCACCACGCTCACCGCCATCCTGTTCGCCGGGCGCAAACTCGGCCTCGCCCACATCGGCGACTCCCGCGCCTACATGCTCAGAGGCGGTGAGCTGGCCCAGATCACCCGCGACGACACCTTCGTGCAGTCGCTGGTGGACGAGGGGCGGATCACCCCGGAGCAGGCCCACACTCATCCCCAGCGCTCCCTGATCATGCGGGCGCTCACCGGCAACGAGATCGACCCCACCCTGGTGGTGCGGGAGGCGCGTGCCGGGGACCGCTATCTGCTCTGCTCCGACGGCCTCTCGGACGTGGTGAGCGACGAGACCATCGCCAACACGCTGCGCGAGGGCACCACCGACGAGTCGGCGGATCGGCTCATCGAATTGGCGTTGCGCAGTGGCGGTCCCGACAACGTGACCGTGGTGGTCGCCGACGTCATCGATCTGGACTACGGCCAGAGCCACCCGATCGTGGCGGGCGCGGCCTCCGGCGAGGACGAGGACACTCCCCCGCCGAACACCGCCGCCGGCCGGGCCGCCGCCATGCGCCCGCCGCGCGCCACGCCGCGCCGCGCGGTGCCGCAGCCCGAACCCGAACCGCCCAAGAAGAGCCACAAGCTGCGCTGGCTGGCGCTGTCACTGGCCCTGCTGGTGGCGGTCGGCGCGGGACTCACCGTGGGCTACAACATGATTCGCAGCAACTACTACGTCGGCGTGGACGGCGAGAAGGTGGTCGTGCTGCGCGGCCTGCCCGGTTCGGTGCTGGGCTACTCCATCCGCGATGTGGACCAGGTCGGCTGCGTCACGCGCGGCGGCGAATTGACGCTGACCGCACCCGGCGACAAGTTTCCCTCCGGCTGTGCCCAGCTGACCCGCAACGATCTCCGCCCCAGCGGCCGCGATTCGGTCGACAAGGGCCTGCCGCCCGGTTCCCGCGACGACGCCGTCAAGCAGATCCGGAACCTGGTGCAGGGCGAACTGCTGCCCCCGTGCGAGAAGCAGCAGCAGGCGCCGGTCACGCCGTCGACCACGCCGGTCGCGCCGCCCGCCGACCCCAACCAGCCGGGCACACCCGTCACCACCACCCCGGCCGCTCCGGCCGCGCCCGGCAACCTCACCGGCGGTGAGCGCACCGGCGAGAACCACCCCCTGGAACCCCGCAAGACCGACCAGCCGACCGCTCCTGTCACCACCACCACGGCACCGCAGACTCCGGGGCAGAACTGCAGGACGGCGGACTGATGTCCGCACCGGCACCGCCGTCCACTGGGGCTTTTCCCAGTCCACCGGGCGGATTCGCTCCTGCGCCGCCGCCCGCCACCCGGCGCAATGTCGAGCTGCTGCTCCTGGGGCTGGCGGCCGTCATCACGACGGTGTCGCTGGTGCTGGTGGAGGCCAGTCAGGAGCAGGCGATCACCTGGGAGATCGCCAAACTCGGTGCCGCGTACATGGCGTTGTTCGGCGTCGCGCATCTGGCGGTGCGGCGGTTCGCGGCCTTCGCGGATCCGGTCCTACTACCGATCGTGGCGCTGCTGAACGGGTTGGGCCTGGTGGTGATCCACCGCATCGACCTGGCGCAGGCACAGGACGCCGCGTTCGCCTCGCTGCCCATCCCCTCCCCCGACGCCAACCAGCAGGTGCTGTGGACGGGGCTGGGGATGGTGGTTTTCACCGGGTTGTTGATCGCGCTGCGTGACTACCGCAGCCTGGCCCGCTACGCCTACACCCTCGGCCTGATCGGGGTCATCGCCCTCGCCCTGCCCGCGGTGCTGCCGGACCGGTACTCGCAGGTGAACGGCGCGAAGATCTGGATTCGCCTGCCGGGCTTCAGTGTTCAGCCCGGTGAGTTCGCCAAGATCGCGCTCATCGTGTTCTTCGCCGGTGTGCTGGTGTCCAAGCGCGACCTGTTCACCGGAGCGGGCAAGCACGTGTTCGGCATGGAGCTGCCGCGCATGCGCGACATGGGCCCGATCCTGCTGGTCTGGGTGCTGTCGGTGGGTGTGCTGGTGGTGGAGAAGGACCTGGGCACCTCGCTGCTCATCTTCGCCACCGTGCTGTGCATGCTCTACATCGCGACCGAGCGGGTGGGCTGGGTGGCGGTCGGGCTGGTGCTGCTGACCATCGGGGTGGTGTTCGCCTACTTCGCGTTCGGGCATGTGCGGGTGCGGTTCTCAACCTGGCTGCATCCCTTCGCCGACTACTCCAATACCGGCTACCAGATCTCGCAGTCGCTGTTCGGGCTGGCCACCGGCGGACTGGCCGGGACCGGGCTGGGCAGCGGGCGGCCCTCGCAGGTGCCGTTCGCCAAGACCGACTTCATCATCTCCGCCATCGGGGAGGAGCTCGGCCTGATCGGGCTGACCGCCATCCTGATGCTGTTCTGCGTGTTCACCATTCGCGGGATCCGCACCGCGCTGGCCATTCGCGACAGCTTCGGCAAGCTGCTGGCCGCGGGCCTGTCCTTCACGATCGCCATCCAGGTGTTCGTGGTGGTCGGCGGCGTCACCAAGCTGATTCCGCTGACCGGTCTCACCACGCCGTACATGTCCTACGGCGGTTCGTCCCTGCTGGCCAACTATGTGCTGCTGGGCCTGCTGATCAAGGTGTCCGACGCCGCTCGCCGGCCGGCCCCCGCCCGCAAGCGGGCGGAGCCGATCGCGGACGCGTCGACTCAACTGTTGCGCAAGGTCGAGGGGGGTGGCGCGTGAACACGCCGCTGCGCCGGGTGGCGCTGGCGGTCATGGTGATGATCGTCGCGCTGCTCGCCAATGCCACCTATGTGCAGGTGTTCAAGGCCGACAGCCTGCGCAACGATCCGCGCAATGTGCGAGTCCTGCTGGACGAGTACGCACGTCAGCGCGGCCAGATCTCGGCGGCGGGCACGGTGCTGGCCTCGTCGGTCGCCACCGACGACCGCTACAAGTACCTGCGCACCTACCCGACCGATCCGCTGGCCTACGCGCCCGCCACCGGCTACTACTCGATGCAGTACGGCAGCAACCAGCTCGAGCACGCCGAGGACTCGGTGCTCAACGGCTCCGACAACAGCCTGTTCGGGCGCCGGCTCATCGACATGATCTCCGGCCGGGATCCGCGCGGCGGCAATGTGGTGACCACGCTCAACCCGGTCATGCAGAAGGTCGCCTACGACCAGCTCACCGCCAAGAACCTGACCGGTTCGGTGGTGGCCGTCGAGCCCAGCACCGGCCGCATCCTGACCATGGTCTCGACGCCGTCCTACGACCCGAACCTGCTGGCCGGGCACGACGGCGCCGCCACCCAGAAGACCTGGGAGCAGCTGCAGCAGGATCCGCGCCAGCCGATGCTGAATCGCGCTGTCTCGCAGACCTATCCGCCGGGCTCCACCTTCAAGGTGATCGTGACCGCGGCCGCGCTGTCCAACGGCATCGCCAAGCCCGACGATCAGTTCACCGCGGCGCCGCGGATCACGCTGCCCGACACCACCACCACGCTGGAGAATTACAACGGCAGCCACTGCGGTCCCGGCGACGCCCAAACCGCTTCTCTCACCGACGCTTTCAAGTACTCCTGTAACACCGCCTTCGCCGAGCTCGGTATGAAGGTCGGAGCCGCGAAACTCAAGGACGAGGCCAGCGCGTTCGGCATCGGAACCCAGCACCCCAATATTCCGATCCCCTGGGCGGACAGCACGGTCGGAACGATTCCCGACAATGCGGCCATGGCCCAGTCCAGCATCGGTCAGCGCGACGTCGCGCTCACCCCGCTGGACAATGCGGTTATCGCGGCCACCATCGCCAATGGCGGCGTGCGGATGAAGCCGTTTCTGGTGGACCAGCTGCAGGCGCCCGATCTGAGCACGCTGGAGACCACCAAGCCGACCTCGGTGGGCCAGGCGGTGACACCGCAGGTGGCCACCCAGATCACCAATCTGATGCTGGAGTCGGAGAAGAACACGCAGGGAGGGACGCAGCCGCGCTCGTATCAGATCGCGTCGAAGACCGGCACGGCCGAGCACGGCAACGATCCGCGCAACACGCCGCCGCACGCCTGGTACATCGCCTTCGCGCCGGCGCAGAACCCGAAGATCGCGATAGCGGTGATCGTCGAGAACGGCGGCGACCGGGCACTGGCGGCCACCGGCGGCTCCGTGGCCGCCCCGATCGCGCGAGCGGTGCTGGACGCCGGACTGGGGGGCTGAACGACATGAGAGTGCAAGGTAGACAGGGTCACGAATGCTGAACAACGGTGCGATGATCGCGGACCGGTACCGGCTGCAGCGGCTGATCGCGACCGGCGGCATGGGTCAGGTCTGGGAAGCGCTGGACACCCGGCTGGACCGCCGGGTCGCCGTGAAGGTGCTCAAGGCGGAGTTCTCCGCCGATCCGACCTTCCGGCAGCGCTTCCGTACCGAGGCGCGGACCACCGCGCAGCTCAACCACCCGGGCATCGCGAGCATCTACGACTACGGCGAAACGCAGGACGGGTCGGGCGGCGAAATCGCCTACCTGGTCATGGAGTACGTACAGGGTGAACCGCTCAACGCGGTGCTGTCGCGGTTGAACCGGCTCTCGGTGGCGCAGGGTCTGGACATGCTCGAGCAGACCGGGCGCGCTCTCCAGGTCGCGCACCTGGCGGGCGTGGTGCACCGGGATGTGAAGCCGGGCAATATCCTCGTGACCCCGACCGGTCAGGTGAAGATCACCGACTTCGGCATCGCCAAGGCGGTGGACGCCTCCCCGGTCACCAAGACCGGCATGGTGATGGGCACCGCCCAGTACATCGCGCCGGAGCAGGCCACCGGCGAGGACGCCACCGCCGCCTCCGACGTGTACTCCCTGGGCGTGGTCGGCTACGAGGCGCTCTCGGGCGCCCGGCCGTTCACCGGTGACGGTGCGCTGACCGTGGCCATGAAACACGTGCGGGAGGCCCCGCCGCCGCTGCCCGCCGATCTGCCGCCGAATGTGCGCGAGCTCATCGAGATCACCATGGCCAAGGATCCGGGCCAGCGCTACACCAATGGCGGCGAGTTCGCCGACGCGGTGGCCGCGGTGCGCTCGGGTCGCCGGCCCACGCCGCCCGGCGGCATTCCGTCCGTGCCGCCGATGACCGGCGCCACCCGGGTGCTGCCGCCCGGACCGACCATGATCATGCCGGGCGCCCGGGCCGACCAGGCCACCACCCGGTACGCGCCGCCGCCGCAGCCCATGCGCGGCGTCGCCGAGCCGCCCGCCTCCGCGACCACCGTGATGCCCGGACCGCGCACTCCGGCGGGCCCGATGACCTTCACCGGTGCCGAAGACCTCGGAACCGGGCGATTCACCGCCGGCCAGAAGGCCATCGCCGGGCTCGGCGTGGGCGCGCTCATTCTGGGCGCGGCCGCCGCCATCGTGCTGATGAGCAGCTCCTCGCACGACTCCACGCCGCCCGCCCGCACCAGCGCGGTGGTGGCGCCCCCGGTGATCACGCCGACCACCACCACGCCCCCGCCGACCACGACCACCCGGGAACGGCCGGTGCCGCCGCCCGCGGTGACCACCTACGAGCCGCCGCCGACCACCACACCCGAGCCGACGACCACGCCACCGCCCACCACGACCGCGCCGCCGACCACCACCGTGCCGAAGACCACCACCTCGGCACGGCCGACCACCACCGGCCGCTGGCCCTGGCCGAACAACGACATACCATCATTGCCAGCGAATCCGGGCGGAGTGAGTCCCGGCGGCGGGAATCCCGGCGGGGTGACTCCCGGCGTAGTAAGTCCCGGCAGTAACCGCGGTCCTGTCTACGAGTCCGACCCCTATTCATCCACAGTCCCGCAGCAAGGATTGCCATGACGACCCCGAAGAACCTCTCCTCCCGCTACGAGCTGGGCGAGATCATCGGGTTCGGTGGCATGTCCGAGGTCCACAAGGCCCGGGATCTGCGGCTCGGCCGGGATGTGGCCATCAAGGTGCTGCGCGCCGACCTCGCCCGCGACCCCACGTTCTACCTGCGTTTCAAGCGGGAGGCGCAGAACGCGGCGGCGCTCAACCATCCGGCGATCGTGGCGGTGTACGACACCGGCGAGGCCGAGGTGGACGGCGGCCCGCTGCCCTACATCGTCATGGAGTACGTCGACGGCGACACCCTGCGCGACCTGGTGCGCGGCAAGGGCCCGCTGCCGCCCCGGCGCGCCATGGAGGTCATCGCGGATGTGTGTGCGGCGCTGGACTTCTCGCACCGCAACGGCATCGTGCACCGGGACATGAAGCCCGCCAACATCATGATCAACCGCGCCGGCGCGGTGAAGGTGATGGACTTCGGCATCGCCCGGGCCCTCGCCGACAGCTCCAACCCCATGACCCAGACGGCCGCCGTCATCGGCACCGCCCAGTACCTCTCGCCCGAGCAGGCCCGCGGCGAACAGGTGGATGCCCGCTCGGACGTGTACTCGGTGGGCTGTGTGCTCTACGAGATCCTCACCGGCGAACCGCCTTTCACCGGCGACTCGCCGGTCGCGGTGGCCTACCAGCACGTCCGGGAGGATCCGCGGCTGCCGTCGCAGGTGCATCCGGGCGTGCCACGCGAACTCGATTCGGTCGTGCTCAAGGCCATGAGCAAGAACCCGGCCAACCGGTACCAGACCGCTGCGGAAATGCGCGCCGACCTGATCCGGGTGCTGGGCGGGCAGAAACCCACCGCGCCCATGGTGATGACCGACGAGGACCGCAGCTTCGACGACGAACTGCCGCCGCCGCGCAGCTACCGCACCGTCGAGCGCCGCGACGACACCACCGAGCAGGAGATCGTCGAGGCGAGCCCGCGCCGGCGCACGGCGCTGATCGCGGTGCTCGCGGTGGCGGCGATCGCCGCGGTCGGCGGTCTGCTGTGGATGCTGATCGGACCCGGCTCGCATCCGGATCAGGTCGCGGTGCCGGATGTGGCCAATCAGAACTACCAACTGGCGCAACGGGATCTGGAGCGAGCCGGTTTCACGGTCGCCATCCAGCAGAAGAACGATCCCAAGGTGGCGCAGGGCAATGTGATCGCCACCCAGCCGCTGGGCGGTTCGCGGGTCGACAAGGGCAGCACCGTCACCCTGCAGGTGTCGGCCGGCCCGCAGCAGGTGCCGGTGCCGAAACTGGCCGGGCTCACCCAGCAGCAGGCCGAACAGCAGCTGAATTCCCAGGGGCTGCGGCTGAATCCGGATGTGAAGCGGGAAGCGTCCAGCACCGAGGACAAGGACAAGATCGTCGGGCAGACCCCCGACGCGGGGCAGAAGATCGACTCCGACGGGCAGGTCACCATCACCCTCGGCTCCGGCCCGGACAAGGTGCGGGTGCCCGACGTGGTCGGCCAGTCCATCGACGTCGCGCAGTCGACGCTGTCGGACACCGCCGGTTTCAAGGTGACCGTGCAGGAGGTGCCGAACAACCAGCCCAAGGGCACGGTCATCGCCACCAATCCGCCCGCGGGCACCCAGGCCGACAAGGGTTCCAGCATCACCGTGCAGGTCTCCAGCGGCGACCAGCTGACCATGCCCGACCTGCGCGGCATGACCCCGGCCCAGGCCGTGGACATGCTGCGGCAGAAGGGCTGGAACGGGCAGGTCAGCCAGAACAACATGAGCACCCTGAACGCGGGTGAGGTCGGGCGCATCCTGGCCCAGCAGCCGACCGCGGGCTCGCCGCTGGGCAAGAGCCAGACGGTGACCATCACGACCGGCGTGCTGTCGCTCGGCCCGCCGTGATGCCGATTCCACTGTGAGAACAGGGGGTTCGCGGACTGTCCGCGAACCCCCTTTGTTTCATGTGAAACCTTCGGCGCGCGAAACCTACAGTCGCAGATGACGGTTCATCGACATGGCCTCTTCGGCCAGATCCGGCAGCTCCATCACCTCGACGCCGTGCTCGCGCAGCTTCTCCACCCCGACGCAGTTGTCCACGAAAGTGCCGGGCTCCCGCCAGGCGATGACCACACGCCGGATGCCGGCCCGGAGAATGCGATCCGTGCAGGGCAGCCGATCCTGGCTCGCCCGCTGCGAGCACGGTTCCAGCGTGCTGTACAGCGTGGACGACGGCAGCCGCGGATCGTCCGGCTCCAGCTTGTTCAGCGCCGACTCCTCGGCGTGCACCTTGTCGTCGGTCTCCCGCGACCACCCGTGCGCGATCTCCACCCCGTCCGCGCCCACGATCACCGCGCCCACCGCGAAGGCGGTGTCGCTGTGCCGGCACAACCGCGCCAGGCCGATGGCGTGCCGCATCCAGCCGCGATCCAGCCGTGCCTCGTCATCCGACATCGGAATCCTCCTTCGGCAGATAGCGCAGCAGCGCGATATCGCCGATCCGGCCCACATCGGCCAGCTGCATGCGGTGATTGGGGCCGCCCGGGAAGGCGGCGGGCCCGAGAAAGCGCGGGGCGGCCGGATCCCCGACCACGACCGGCGCCACGGCCATCCGGATCTCGTCGGCCAGACCGGCGGACAGGAAGCCGGTGTGAATGGCACCGCCGCCCTCGACCATGAGCCGCTCCAGGCCGCGTTTGCCCAGGTCATCGAGCAGGGCATCGAATTCGATCAACGAGCCGAGCGAGACGATCTCGGCCAGCCCGGCCAAACGGTCACCGATGCGGGTGGCTCCGGAATCGGTGGTGTAGACCAGTCTTTCGCCGCCGCAGTGCCAGAACCGCAGTTCCGGGTCGAGATCGCCACCGGCGGTGACGATCACGCGCACCGGATACTCCGGCTTGCCCGCGGCGACCCGATGCAGGCGCCGATCCGCACTGTTGACCAGCAGCCGGGGATTGTCGCGGCGCAGGGTTTCCGCGCCGATCAGGATGGCGTCGGAGTCCGCGCGCAGCGCGTCCACCCGATCGAAATCGGCTGCGTTGGACAGCAGCAGCCGGTCGGGGCCGGTGTCGTCGATATAGCCGTCGATGCTGACGGCCACCGACAGCATGACGTGCGGCCTCATGACGCTGTATCCATGTGGCATGCGCGGGGGCCCTGCGTGGTTACGCAGGCAAGCGCTGGGAGGTGGAACGGCTCCTCCGGGCCCTGACCGCTCATGCCAGTGCCGCGACCTCCGCCTCCAGGGTCTGCACCAGTCCCTCCGCCGGCCGCTCGCCGCACACGCCGAGCCAGTTGGCGAGCATGCGGTGCCCGCCCTGGGTGAGCACGGATTCGGGATGGAACTGCACACCGTGAATGGGCAGATCGCGATGCCGCATAGCCATGACGATGCCGGATTCGGTGCGGCCCAGCACCTCCAGCTCCGGCGGCATGGTCTCCTCGAGGACGGTCAGCGAGTGGTAGCGGGTGGCGATGAACGGATCCGGCAGACCGGCCAGCACGCCCGCGCCGATGTGGAAGACCTCGCTGGTCTTGCCGTGCAACAGTTCGGGGGCACGGGTCACGGTGGCGCCGAACGCTTCTCCGATGGCCTGATGACCCAGGCAGACGCCGAGCAGCGGAGTGGCGTGCCGGGCGGCGGCGTGCACCAGGGCGATGCTGGCGCCGGCGCGATCGGGGGTGCCGGGCCCGGGGCTGATCAGCACCCCGTCGTAGTCCTGCACAACCTTGTCCACATCCGCGAGCCGATCATCGTCGTTGCGCCAGACCTCGGCATCCACACCCAGCTGTCCGAGATACTGAACCAGGTTGAACACGAAGCTGTCGTAGTTGTCGACGACCAGTACACGCATGATTCGAGAGTAGTTGGCGCGGTGCGCGCCGTCGCACGCAATACCGCCGAACCGTGTCGCCACAATCGACCGGGCACTCCCCAACGACACTTTCCACAGGGTTGCCGGGATAATGTCTATGCAGACAGAACGCCGAATACGAGGACGTCATGCCTAAGTCAAAGGTCCGGAAGAAGACCGACTACACGATCAACCCGGCCAGCCGCACGCCCGTACGGGTGAAATCGGCAGGTCCGTCGCCGGTCTGGTACGTCGCCATCATGCTGGGCTTCATGCTGGCCGGGCTGGCCTGGCTGCTCGTCTACTACCTGGCGAACGAGCACATCGGCTGGATGAGCGACCTGGGCGCGTGGAACTTCCTGATCGGGTTCGGCCTGATGGTCGTCGGCCTGATCATGACCATGCGCTGGCGCTGAGTCCGGCACATGTGTGGCTTACACCATTGTTATTCATACACACCTGTGGATGAGCCTGTGGACAACTCGAGGAGGGAGTGGGGACAGTGACAGCCCCCGATCCCTCCTCCCCTCTCGCCTGGTCCACACCCCCGGCCGCGCTCGCGGCCTGCGCCGTCGGCGGCCTCGCGCTGGTCGTGGCCGCCTTCGTGACGAACGATGCGCCCGGCCGCCTGCTCATCGGTGTCGCCGCGCTGGGACTGCTCTTCCTCACCGGCATGGGGTTGCGGCAGCGGCCGCGCCTGGCGATCGAGCCCGGTAACCCTGTGCATATCGTGGTGCGTGGCCTGACCGGGCTGCAGCGCTACACGCCCCAGCAGATCCTGCGCGTCCGCGTGGTGTACTACCGGCGACTCGGCCGGCGGATGCCCATGCTCGAGATGGATGTGGATCACCACGGCGAAGAGAAGCTGCTGATCCTGGGCCGCTGGGATCTGGGCGCGCACCCCGAGGATGTCCTCGAGGTGCTGCGTATTCACCTGGCGCGCTAGAGGCTCGGCGCGGCCAGCACCGTCGCCAGCACCGCGAGCAGCGCCACCACCGCCACCGCCGCCCAGCCGATGTTCAGCGCCGTGCGAGTCTCCCGAATCCCCAGCCAGCGCGGCACGTAGAGGATGCCGGTGGTGGCGATCGTGCCCGCCAGCAGTCCGCCCAGGTGCGCCCAGATCGAGATGCCGGGCACCGAGAAGGTGATGATCAGGTTGATCACCAGCAGCACCGCGATCTGGGTGAGGTTCTGCCGGGTCCGCAGCATGATCACGGCCACCGCGCCGAAGATGCCGAAGATCGCGCCCGACGCGCCCGCCGAGGCGGTGAGCGGATCCGACAGCGCGGTCACCGCCGCCGAACCGCCGAGCAGCGAGGCCAGGTAGACGGCCACGAATCGCCCACGGCCCAGCGCCACTTCGCAGTACGGGCCGAGCACGTAGAGCGCGAACATATTGGCCAGCAGGTGAATCGGCCCGTAGTGCAGGAAGCCCGACCCCAGCACCCGCACCCAGCCGCCGTCGCCGACGAAGGCGGGCACCAGCACCCAGTCGTAGAACAGCCGCGACCGCTGGTTGTCCATCAGGCTGTGGGCCTGGAGCACGGTGACCGCGTAGACGATCACATTGATGGCGATCAGCGAGTAGGTGACGTACGGGTTGGGTATCCGCGACACCGCGGTCCCGGCGGCGTTGCGGACCGGCCGGACATCGTTGCGGCCCTGCTGGACACAGTCCACGCAGTGCTGTCCGACCGCGGCCGGGGTGAGGCATTCGGGACAGGCCGAGCGCCCGCACCGGGTGCAGGCCAGACCGGTGGGCCGGTCGGGGTGGCGGTAGCAGGTCGGCGCGGGCGGCTGGGGTTGCATGTGAATTCTCTTCGGCTCTGGCCTGATTCGGCCGGGTCAGGAGATGGTGATGCTGTTGATCACGACGTCGCCGTCCCTGGGACGGTCGTCGTCATCGGTCGGCAGGCCGGCGATGGCGTCGACCACCTTGCGGGATTCGGGGTCGAGGACCTCACCGAAGATGGTGTGCTTGCGGTTCAGGCCCGGCTGCGGGCCCAGGGTGATGAAGAACTGGGAGCCGTTGGTGCCCGGCCCGGCATTGGCCATGGCCAGCAGATAGCCGCGGGTGAACCGCAGTTCCGGGTGGAATTCGTCCTTGAACTCGTAGCCGGGACCGCCGCGGCCGGTGCCGGTGGGGTCGCCGCCCTGAATCACGAATCCGTCGATCACGCGGTGGAAGATCGCGCCGTCGTAGAACGGTCCGGAGTCGGTGCCGGAGGCGTTCTTCGTGGTGTACCGCGCGGAACCGTCGGCCAGGCCGAGGAAGTTGCGGACCGTGGCGGGGGCGTGGTTACCGAAGAGCGAGATCTTGATGTCACCGTGGCTGGTGTGCAGCGTCGCCACGGCGGTCTGATTCGGTGAGGTCACGCCCGCCAGCCTAGGCGCAGGGCCGGAGCACGCCCGGAATCGGCACAATTTCTGCTCGGAGTATGACCCGGACATGTGATCCCCTGCCCGAATCCGGGCACAAAAGTGGCGGAAACAGCCGCGGCATGGCAAGTTCTGTCGGGTGAATGACGGGGTTCCGGTCGACCTGGTGCGCCATGTAGCGGCCTCCACCGGCCTGCCGCCCGCCGTCGCGGCCCGCGTGGTCGCCGACGTCGTCGGATACTTCGACGAGACCGCCGAGCAGTTCGTGCGCCGCAGACATGCCGAACTGCAGGGCCGTCAGGTCCGCAATGCCGAGATCTGGCAGCGCCTGGCGGCGGAGCTCGCGCAGCGCCCGGTGGCCGCCCCCGACTTCACCGAACGACAACTGCGTCGCATCGTCTACGGGTGAGGAGTCCGTCGCGCAATGTGTGGAATCGTCGGTTACATCGGGCACCGTGAGGCCGTCCCGGTCCTGCTGGAGGGCCTGCACCGGCTCGAGTACCGGGGCTACGACTCCGCGGGACTGGCCGTGCCGCACCGCGGCCGGCTGCGGGTCACCAAGACCCAGGGCCGGGTCCAGGACCTGCGTGATCGGGCCGACGCCGAAGGCGCCCGGCTGCGCGGCAATGTGGGCATCGCGCACACCCGCTGGGCCACCCACGGCGAGCCCTCCGACGCGAACGCGCACCCGCACACCGACGGCTCCGGCCGGATCGCGGTCGTGCACAACGGCATTGTGGAGAACGCCGAGGAACTGCGCGCCGCGCTGACCGCCGACGGGGTGGAATTCGTCTCCGACACCGATACCGAGGCCATCGCGCACCTGGTGGCCGCCGCCCTGGACGGGGCCGAAACGCTCGAGGACGCGGTCCGCACCGCGCTGCACCGGGTCGAGGGCACCTACGGCCTGCTGGTCCTCGACGCCCGCCGGCCCGACGAGCTGGTGGTGGCCCGCAACGGCTCCCCCATCGTGCTCGGCGTCGGCGACGGCGAGATGTTCGTGGCCTCCGATGTGGCCGCCCTGGTGCACCACACCCAGCGCGTGGTGTTCCTCGACGACGGCGAGCTGGCCACCGTGCGCGCGGGCGAATTCCGCACCAGCACACTCGGTCTCGAGGCGCGCCGCACCGACAAGATCCCCACCACCATCGACATGGCGGCCGAGGACTACGCGCTGGGCGGGTACCCGGACTTCATGCGCAAGGAAATGGCCGAACAGCCCGACGCCGTGCGCCGGGCGCTCCGCGGCCGCCTGGACGAACGATTCGCCACCGCCCACCTGGGTGGCCTCAATATGGACGCGCGCGAGCTGCGCGGCATCAGCAAGGTGGTGTTCCTGGGCTGCGGCTCGGCCTACTACGCGGGCCAGCTGGGCGCGCAACTGGTCGAGGAGCTGGCCCGGATTCCGGCCACCGCCGAGCCCGCCTCGGAGTTCCGCTACCGCAATCCGGTGGTGGACCCGGACGCCCTGTACGTGGCCATCAGCCAGTCCGGCGAGACCCTGGATACCCTTGCGGCCGTTCAGGAATTGCAGCGCAAGGGCGGCCGGGTGATCGGCGCGGTGAACGTGGTGGGCAGCGCCATCGCCCGGGAGTGCGGCGCGGGCGTGTTCCTGCACGCGGGCCCGGAGGTGTCGGTGGCCTCCACCAAGGCGCTCACCAATATGACGGTGTCGTTCGCCATGCTGGCGCTGCTGCTGGGCCGGGTGCGGGATCTGTCCGCGGCCGGCGGTGAGCGCATCGTCAGCGGACTGCGCGCGCTGCCCGACGCGATCGACGCGGTGCTGGCCGCCGACGAGGAGATCGCCGATATCGCGTCCCGATTCGCCAAGGCGCGCAGCATGTTCTTCATCGGCCGGGTGCGCGCCTGGCCGGTGGCGCGCGAGGGCGCGCAGAAGCTCAAGGAGATCTCCTACATTCACGCCGAGGCGTATCAGGGCTCCGAGCTCAAGCACGGCCCGCTGGCGCTGATCGACCCGGAGATGCCGAGCATCGTGCTGGTCCCCGGCGACGAGCTGCTGGCCAAGAACATCACCACCATCGAGCAGATCAAGGCGCGCGGCGGGCCGGTCATCGCGGTCACCAATACCGATCTGCCGGATGGCCTGGCGGACGCGGTGATCCGGGTCCCGGCGGTGTGCCCGGAGCTGGACGCGATCATCCTGACCATCCCGCTGCAGCTGCTGGCCTATCACACGGCCATGGCGCTGGGCCGGGACGTGGACAAGCCCCGCAATCTGGCCAAGAGCGTTACCGTCGAGTAACCGCGTTCGCTCCCCCGTTCGTGCACGAATTCCATTGCTGTGCCAGCATGGTCGGATGGAGCTGGGGAGCGTTCGTAACAAGGTCATTGTGGCCGCCCTCGTCGCGATTGCGGGCGGCGTCATCGCGTTCTTCGTGAGCAAGCGCCCGCAGCCGCAGGCGCCGGCCGCGGAGCCGCCGCGCCTGGGCTACTCGCGCAACGGCTCGGCGCCGACTCCGGACCTGACGCCGACCCACTGACGGGCCGGCGGCATCGGCCGACGGGTCAGCGGCTCACCGACCGTTTGTACTGATTCAGCGCCAGCGGCACGAAGATCGCGAGAATCACCACGATCCACATCAGGGTGGTCGCGACCGGGTGCCGCATGGGCCAGACATCCGCGCTCAGCCCCATCGGGCTGGTGTTGCCGAACAGGTCGCGGGTCGCCTGCGTCACCGCCGACACCGGATTCCACTCCGCCACCACACGAAGCACCGTGGGCAGGTTGGCGGTGGGCACGAAGGTGTTGGCGATGAAGGTGAGCGGGAAGATCACCATGAAGTTGGCATTGTTGTACACCTCCGGCGCCCGCACGATCAGGCCGATCGTGGCCAGGATCCACGACATCGCGTAGGCGAACAACAGCAGCAGGACATACGCGAGCACGGCGTCGAGGAGGGAACCGCGGATCCGCCATCCCACCACCAGGCCGGTCAGCGACATGACGATCAGGCTGACCACATTCATCACCATGTCCGCCGCGGTGCGGCCGATCAGCACCGCGGACGGCGCCATGGGCAGCGAGCGGAAGCGGTCGATGATGCCCTTCTGCATGTCCTCGGCGAGGCTCAGACCGGTATAGGTGGCCCCGAACACCACGGTCTGGGCGAAGATGCCGGCGATCAGGAATTCCCGGTAGGACGTGCCCTGCACGGTGATCGCCGAGCCGAAGACGTAGGCGAACAACAGCACGAACATGATCGGCGCCAAGGTCGAGAAGACCAGCACGTCCGGCACGCGCCGAATCTTGATGACATTGCGCTTGGTGATGGTCAGGCTGTCGCTGACGACCATGGCGAGTCGCTGTGCGAGCGAGGGCTTCTCGGCGACGGCGAGGACGGCGCTCATCGGGCACCACCCCCCAGATTCTCGTCGGCGGAACGATGTCCGTTGACCAGCTCCTCGGCCTCGTGCCCGGTCAGCGACAGGAACACGTCATCCAGCGAGGGTCGGCGCAGACCCACATCATGAATGCGCACTTCATGTTTCGTGAGTTGCCCGATGGCGTCCACCAGGGCCTGCGAGCCGTCATCGACCGGCACGATGATGCGTCGCAGGCCCGGTTCGAGGCGAATCTCGCCGTGCGCCAAGCCTTCCAGCGCCTGCTGTGCGACGGCCAGATTGTCGGCATGGTCGACGACGAGCTCGATGCGGTCGCCGCCCACCATGGCCTTGAGTTCGTCGGAGGTGCCCTTGGCGATGACCCGGCCGTGGTCGATGACGGCGATGGAATCGGCCAGCCGGTCGGCCTCCTCCAGGTGCTGGGTGGTCAGCAGCAGCGTGGTGCCGCCCGCCACCAGCTCCTCGATGACATCCCAGAGATCCAGGCGCGCACGGGGATCCAGGCCCGTGGTGGGTTCGTCCAGGAACAGCACCGGCGGATTCGCCACCAGCGCGCCGGCCAGGTCGAGCCGGCGCCGCATGCCGCCGGAGTAGCCCTTCACCGGCCGGTCGGCCGCGTCGGCGAGCCGGAAGCGGTCCAGCAGCTCGCGGGCGCGCTCCTTACTGCGCTGCACGCCCATGTGGTACAGCCGCCCGACCATCTCCAGATTCTCGAAGCCGGTGAGGTACTCGTCGACGGCCGCGTACTGCCCGGAGGTGCCGATACGGGAGCGCAGCAGCTGCGGATCCTTCAGCACGTCCACCCCGGCGACGGTGGCGTGGCCCGCGTCCGGGATCAGCAGGGTGGTGAGCACACGCACGGTGGTGGTCTTGCCGGCGCCATTGGGGCCGAGCAAGGCGGTCACGGTGCCTTCGGGAACGGACAGGTCCAGGCCGTCGAGGGCGACCAGATGGCCGTACCTCTTGACCAGACCCTCGGCGACTATCGCGTCGGGCATGATTCTCCTGGTGTCTCGTGGTGGGACTGCCGCAGCGACTCTCAACTGCCATTACACCAAAGAGGCCGCATCCCGTTGGGGGTCCGGCGGTGCTCGGGGTTGCCGGTACGGGATGCGGCCGATTCGATGATCCGCCCACACACCCGCCACGAGCGCGAGTAGTGCACTACTCGAATCGATTTCGGCGAAGGGCGCAATTCGGTCACGCCGCCATGGACGCACCCGGGTACGACACTTTTTCCGCGAAAAAAACTTGGAACGCGGGCCCCCGATAGCCACACAATCCGAATTCGTCGCGTAGGATCGTTCCCGTCGGCCCCTCCCCCCCGGGCCGACCTTACGCGGGCCTCGGCTAACTCCCCCCCTTCGCCGAGGCCCGCCCCCATTCCCGGAGTAGGTTCGCCCGGCGGCGGAATCACCGTCCGGCAGCGGAATCGCTCAGACCAACGGCCGAATCTCATTGCGGCGCAGCACATGCCCGTACAACCGGTTGATGCCCTTCACCCGCACCGTGGCCAGATGCCGCAGCATGAATTCCGGGTCGGTCTCGATCGCCGCCGCCGCGCCGTCGTCCACCAGCACCGTGCCCGGCCGGGCCACACCGGTGAGTCGCGCCGCGGTATTCACCACCGAGCCGTAGAGGTCGCCGAAGCGTTGCAGGACCTCGCCGTAGGCCA
The DNA here is from genome assembly GCF_053601595.1 of Nocardia sp. NPDC004711. Classification (NCBI taxonomy): domain Bacteria; kingdom Bacillati; phylum Actinomycetota; class Actinomycetes; order Mycobacteriales; family Nocardiaceae; genus Nocardia; species Nocardia sp. NPDC004711. Next base: position 140,849 of record NZ_JBSGCB010000006.1, read on the forward strand.
GCCCCACCCGCAGTTCCTGGGTGACGCCGTGCGAGGCGATGGCGGCCTCCTGCACGGCCAGCGCGATGCGCGCGCCCCCGGCGGCGGTGTTCGCCGCGAACATGACTTCGTCACCGACGTTCTTGATCACCCAGCCGCCATTGGCCACGATCGCATTGCTGGTGGCCGTCTCGAAGGCCTCCAGCAGCGCCGACAGCTCATCGGCCTCCAGGTGCCGGGTCAGGCGGGTGTAACCGACCATGTCGGCGAATCCGACGGCCAGTTCACGCAGCGCGTCCCCGGCCACCGCTCCCCCGTTCAGCGACCGCGCCAGCGCAGCGTCCAGGTGCCGGCGGAAGGCATAGCGCTGCAATGTCTCGAACTCGGTGACCACCTCGTCGGTGGCGATGCGCGCGGCCTCCGTCGGATCGATGTCCGGCTGCTCGCGGGTGATGGTGGCCAGGCGATCCAGGATCTCCTCGGTCACCAGATCGACCTGCCACTCGGCCAGCCGGGCCATGGACCGGCCCAGGGTGCGCGCCGCGGTGGTCTGCCGGTGCACGTCCGCGGAGGCCAGCACGTGCAGTTTGGCGAAGGTCCGGGCGGCCTCGATATCGGAGTCGCCGTACTCCACGGCCTCGTCGTCCGGGTCGGCCGGGAAACCGAGCGCCACCCACAGCCGCCGGGTGACGCTGCTGGGCAGCCCGGTCAGGTCCGACACCTGGTGCCGGTTGTACTTGCGCGGCCCGCTGAGCAGATAGGGCTCCACCACGGACTGCACCAGTTCGGACATCTCAGTGGGCGCCATACTTCGACCTTACGGCGTGAATCGACCGGAAAACCCTGGCTTGTTTCGTGTCACAGCCCCGAACTTCCCGATCGGTTCCACCGCCGCCGGCGCGTGAAACCGCGGTGATACCGCCGTGAATCCACGCCCGCGCACTCTTCTCTCAGCAGCGGCCGCCCCGGTCGCGAACCAGAGGGAGACACCATGACCACCGCCCCGCGCCCACCGGCGATCACGGCGACCGGGCTGCACAAGTCCTACGGCGACCACCACGTGCTCGACGGCATCGACCTGAATGTCGAAGCCGGAACCATCTTCTCGCTGCTCGGACCGAACGGCGCGGGCAAGACCACCACCGTGCAGATCCTGTCCACCCTCATCGCCGCGGACCGCGGCGAGATCAGGGTGGCCGGGCACGACCCGCGCACCGACCCCGACGCGGTGCGCGCCGCCATCGGGCTCACCGGACAGTTCGCGGCCGTGGACAACCTGCTCACCGGCGAGGAGAACCTGGCCATGATGGCCACCCTGCACCACCTCCCCCGCGCCGAACGCAAACGCCGTACCGCCGCGCTCATCGAGCAATTCGACCTGGTGGACGCCGCTCGCAAGCCCGCCGCCACCTACTCGGGCGGCATGCGACGTCGTCTCGACATCGCCATGGGGTTGGTGAGCGGTCCGCCGGTGCTGTTCCTGGACGAGCCCACCACCGGCCTGGACCCGCGCAGCCGCCGCGCGGTCTGGCGGCTGGTGCGGGAGCTGGTCGCGGGCGGCACCACCGTCTTCCTCACCACCCAGTACTTGGAGGAGGCCGATCAGCTGGCCGACCGCATCGCGCTGCTGGACGGCGGCAAGGTGGTCGCCCAGGGAACTCCGGAAGAACTCAAGCGGCTGGTGCCGGGCGGTCACGTGAAGCTGCGTTTCACCGATCCGCGCGCCCTCGACGCCGCGGCGCGCCTGCTGGGCGCGAGCACTCGCGACGACGACGAGCTGACCCTGCAGGTGCCCGGCGACGGCGGTGTCGACTCGCTGCACACCCTGCTCGACCGGCTCTCCGCCGCCGGACTGCACGCGGCCGAATTATCCATCCACACACCCGATCTCGACGATGTCTTCCTCGCCCTCACCGGCCTGCCCAAGGAGTCCGTGCGATGAGCACCACCACCGTGAAGAACGCCCTCACCGATTCGGCCATGATGGTGCGGCGCAGCCTCATGCACATCGTGCGCTACCCGTCGATGACGCTGCCGCTGGTCATCGGGCCCATCATCTTCCTGCTGCTGTTCGTCTACGTTTTCGGCGGCACACTCGGCGCCGGACTCGGAAGTTCCGGCGGGCGTGGCGATTACGTCAACTATGTGACCCCGGGCATCCTGCTGCTGGCGGTGGCGAGCGCCGCGACGGCGACCGCGGTGGCGGTGTGCACCGATATGACCCAGGGCATCGTGGCGCGGTTCCGCACCATGTCCATCTTCCGGCCGTCACTGCTGGCCGGGCATGTGGTCGGCAGCATGGTGCAGACGTTCCTCAGCGTTGCGGTGGTGCTCGGTGTCGCCGTGATCGTCGGCTTCCGGCCCGATGCGGGCCTGCTCGGCTGGCTCGGCGCGGCGGGCATCCTGGCGCTGCTGACCCTGGCCATCACCTGGATCGCGGTGCTCATGGGTCTGGTCAGCGACAGTGTGGAGACCGCCTCCAATCTGCCCATGCTGCTGATGATCCTGCCCTTCTTCGGAAGTGGTTTCGTGCCAACCGAATCCATGCCGGCCTGGCTCGGCTGGATCGCCCGCAATCAGCCCTTCACCCCGGTGATGGAGACGCTGCGTGGCCTGATGCTGGGCACGCCGGTCGGCCACCAGGCGTGGATCGCCATCGCCTGGTGCACGGGCATCGCAGCCGCCGCGTTCTGGGGCGCGACCATGCTGCTCAACCGCGAACCGGGTCGGTAACTCCTTCCCGATCCCGCAGGACCGCCAACGCGACGGACCGCAATCCCGCCACATCCAGGGCGGCATAGCTCGAGCGAGCCTCGAGATATGCCGCTCTGTCGGCGTTTTCGGCGGTCGCGCGGGCCGCGGACGCGGACATGGTCGGATGGATCTGGTGCGGCGGGTCGAACCGTTCCGCCAACGCGGTCAGCCGGGCACCCGAGACCGCCTGTCCCCCGGCCAGATCCAGAGCCGCCAGCGCCAACAGCACCGCGCCGCAGGCTGTCAGCTCGGCGAGATGGCCGGAGGGCTGGTCGGACGGCCGCTCCAGCAGCGCGATCACCTCGCGGGTCAGCTCGGTTGCGAGGGCGGCGACCAGATCCGGCCGGGCCTGCCGGGCGTGCGCCAGCACCGCGGCGGACCGGCCCTCCAGCGACCACACCTGCACGCCGCGCGGGTCCGGCCGCTGGAACGGATTCTCCGGACTGGACGCCGATTTCACGATTTCCCGCCAGCGCCACAGGCCGTCGTCGATCTCACCGCGCGCCAGCCGCAACTCCGCGTGCGCCACCGGCGCGTAGGGATGCGCGAACGGATCGGCGCGATCGGGCACCTGCGCCAGCCAGGCGTGCGCGCCGTCCAGATCGCCGAGTTGCAGGGCGGCCAGGGCGGAGGCGACCAGCAGGTCACCGCGATCCGGGCGCGGCCCCAGGCCGTCCACCTGGCGGAGAGCGGCGTCCAGCTCCCGGCGCGCCAGCTCGGGGCGCTCGGCCAGCAGAGCCAGATGGCCGATGCGGCAACGGGCTTGGAAGTTCAGCCAGCCGCCGGGCGCGGTCTCGAGCGCGGCACGCATGTGCTCGGCGGCGGCGAGAGCCGCCTCCCGGTCGCCGACCTGTTCGGCACGCACACTCACCAGTAGCTGCCCGATCGCCGCGAGCAGCGGACGATGGCTGTCGCACAGGCGATTCAGCGCCTCCGGATCCGCGCCCAGCAGCTCCGGCGCGTCGCGGAACACCACGGCCAGGGCCCGGGCCGGAGTATCGGGCGGCGCGCTGGGCAAGCGCCGCAGCACCAGCAGCGACCGCGCGTCGAGACGGCCCTGCACCGCGCCCTGCACCGCGCCGACGACGGCAGCGGTCCTGGTCGCCTCCACCAGTGCGGGTTCCGGGTGGAAATGTGAGAGCAGCCGGGCACATTCGGCTGCGGCATCCCCCACCCGCCCATAGTGCGCGCCTACGAACCAATAGGAGCCCAGCACCGACCAGACTGCGGCCATTGTCGGGGCTTCGGCACGGTCGAGTGCGATGCTCAGGACCCGCACCAGGTTGTCCTGTTCGACCCGGACGATGGTGGTCTCGGCCAGTTCCGCGAACGCGTGCGGGGTGCGGGAGATCCCGAAATCTCTTGCCCAGGAGAGGAATTCCTGCAGCGCCCGCTCCTCCTCCCCGGCCTCCGCACGCTGGGCCGCCGCGAATTCCCGCACGGTCTCCAGCATGCGGAAACGGGTGCCGGTGCCGGTCTCGCTCACCTGGATCAGCGATTGGTCGGCCAGATAGGTGAGGATGTCCAGAGTGTCGACGAGATCGCCGTCCAGCAGCCGGTTTCCGGCGTCGGCGGTGAATCCGCCCGGGAAGATCGACAGTAGCCGCATGGCCGCCCGGCCGGGTTCGTCGAGCAGGTTCCAGCTCCACTCCACCACCGCCCGCAGCGTCCGATGCCGCTGCGGCGCATCGCGGGAACCGCCGCGCAGCAGGGTGAACCGGTCGGACAATCGCTGCGACATCTCGGCCACCGACATCACCCGCACCCGGGCGGCCGCCAGCTCCACCGCCAGCGGCAGACCGTCCAGGGCGGCGCACAATTCTGCGACCTGGGCGCCCGGCAGCTCGATCTCCGGCCGCACCGCGCGGGCCCGCTGCGTGAACAGCTCGGCCGCCGGCTCCGGACCCAGGGTCGGAAGCTGATGCACCGCTTCGGAACTCACGCCGAGCGGGGCGCGGCTGGTGACCAGGACCCGCAGGTCACGGGTCAGCGACACCAGCGCACTGACCAATTCGGCGGCACCGGTCAGCACCTGTTCGCAGTTGTCCAGGATCAGTAGCGATCCCGCACCCAGCTTGCGGGCGATACCGGCCACCGCGGTGGCCGCGCCGCCACCGGGCACCAGCTCGCCCGCGCCGACCGCGGCCGCCACCGCCGCCGCGACCGCGCGGTCGTCGGTGAGGGCGGCGAGTTCGACCAGATACACCGACCGCTGCTCGGCCGCAGCGCCCACGGCATGGGCCAGCCGGGTCTTGCCCAGCCCGCCGGGACCCACGATCGACACCACCCGATGACCGTGCAGCAGGGCGGTCACCGCGGCGAGCTCGGGCTCCCGGCCCACCAGCGGATTCGGTTCGTGCCGGATACCGTGGCGCACTGCAGGTTCGCCCGCGCGCAGCAGTTGCCGGTGGATCGACTGCAGGGTATCGCCGGGGTCCGTGCCGAGGTCGTCGCGGAGCAGGCGGCGATAGCGGTCGTAGCGGGCCAGCGCGGCGGCAGGTCCCGACGTATCGGCCTCGGCGCGCAGGAGTTCGGCCAGCACTTCCTCATTGCGGGGCGCGCGCTCGGCGATCTCGGTGAGGGGTCCGAGAGCCTCCGCGTATCGGCCGGATCTGGCCAGGCTCAGCGCCCGGACGGTGGTCAGCGTGCGATGCGCGGGCAGCCGGGCCGCCCGTAGTTCCGCCACCGGATCGGAAGTGTCGCGCAGGTCTTCGACGCTGCCGTCCCACAGCGCCAGCCCGGCCTCGGCCTGTGTCAGGGCTGCCGCCAGATCGCCTGCGCGGGCGTGTCTTTCGGCCGCCGCCGCGTGGATCTCCAGTGCTGCCGCGTCAACCTGATCCGGTTCCAGAGCGAGCCGGTAGCCGGTGGGCGTGCCAGCGATGAGCTCCGCGCCCAGTTGCGCCCGCGTCCGCGAAACCAGCACCTGCAATGCCTTGGCCGGATTCTCCGGCAGCGCGTCCGCCCAGACCCCGTCGACCAGTCCGGCGGCGCTGCCGCCGCCGCGCAGATCCATGGCCAGCACGGCCAGCAGGGCCCGCACGCGCGGCCCGGTGATCTCCTGTCCGCGCAACGAAACGCTCGACAGCAGGGTCAGCTGGATACTCACGCACTCACCGTAGTGGGCGGTGGCCGGCGCGGCGCATCCGGCGAACGGTGCGCCGATTCGTCATCAGGTTGACGAAATCAGCACACCGTCAGCGGTTTTCAGCGGGTGGTGACCTCGTGCCAGAGGTCGGCGTCATTGCGCTGACGCAGCTTGCTGATTCCGAAGACGACGGCGGCGATCACAACGAGGGTGAGGACGAATTTCATGTCTCCCACCCTACGTGGCGGAGTCTTGACGAACAAACATAGGACTCCTATGCTTCTCGGCATGACGATCCCAGCTCCCGCCGGATACACCTACGACAGCCCGAATCTCACGTCCTCCCCGATCTCGCCGGACGAGCTCGCCGAACTCCAGCGGTCGCTGCTGTGGAGCGCCGAGGATGCCGCAGCCCTGCGGCGCGCCGGGGAAATCCTGGTGCCGCAGACCGACCGAATCCTCGACGTCTGGTACGGATTCGTCGGCGCGAACAGCCATCTGGTCGCCGCCTTCGCCGGCGCCGACGGGCAACCCGATCCGGCCTACCTGGCCGCCGTGCGGGCCCGGTTCGGGCAGTGGATCGCCGATGTGTGCACCCGCGAGTACGACGCGAACTGGCTGGCCTACCAGGAGGAGATCGCGCGCCGGCACCACACCTCCGGCAAGAACCGCACCGATGGGGTGGACTCGCCCGCCACCCACATCCCGCTGCGGCATCTGCTCGCGCTGATCGTGCCGATCACCGTGACGATCCGCGACTTCCTGGGCGCGACCGGCGCACCCGCTGCCGAGGTCGATGTCATGTATCACGCCTGGTTCAAGGCGATCACCCTGTCGGCGGTGCTGTGGGCCAGGCCGTACAGTCCTGACCTGTGGTGAATGCGGGAGACGACAACGAGGTCGCGGACAAGGTGGTCGCGGCATTGGACCGGATCGCCCGCGGCGTCCGCGCCCACCGTCAGGCCATCGCCTCCCGCACCGGCCTGACGCCCCTGCAACTCGAACTACTGCGCACCCTCGCCGACGGCCCGCCGCCGGAACCCCTCACCGGGCTGCTGGCCGCCGAACTCGGGGTCAGCCAGCCCACGGTGTCGGATTCGCTGCTGGCGCTGGAACGCAAGGGTCACGTGGCCCGGCAGCCCGCCCCGGGCGACCGCCGGCGCAGCGCCATCGTCCTCACCCCCGACGGCGCCGAACTGGCCGCCCAGATCCGCGCCGCGGACGACGTGCTGCGCGCCTGCGTCGCGGATCTGCCCGGCGCACAACAGGATCAGGCCCTGCGCACCCTGCTCGACCTGATTGCCGGGCTGCTCCGGGCCGGGGTGGTGCAGGTGGCCCGCACCTGCACCACCTGCCGCTTCTACCGCCCGGGCGATGCGGGCACACCCCGCTGCGACCTGCTCCAGCAGCCGCTCCCCCCGCGTGACCTCCGCGTCAACTGCCCCGAGCACCAACCAGCAGGCGACTGAGCACGGGGTTTGACCTGGGCCAACTCCGACATGTACCTTCGTGCAGGTCTGGGGCCTTAGCTCAATTGGCAGAGCACTGCCTTTGCAAGGCAGGGGTTAGGGGTTCGATTCCCCTAGGCTCCACAAACGAAAGCCGCAGGTTGCCTCGCAGCCTGTGGCTTTTTCGTATTCCGTGCGCGTTCGTATTCGGTGCGCGCCGTATCCCGATGCCGCAGTGACCGAATCGTGAAATGAAAAAAGCCTCCCGGAATTACCGGAAGGCGTTCTCGATCTTTCGAGTGGGCCTAGGAGGACTTGAACCTCCGACCTCTTCGTTATCAGCGAAGCGCTCTAACCGCCTGAGCTATAGGCCCTCAATGGGTGTTCGAAGTGTGTGACTCGAACGAGGCAGAAGATTACCGTACCGGAGCGCCGATAACCAAAACGGCCGGTCAGCGCCCTGCACAGGGCAGGACGGACCGGCCGTAGCGGCGGATCGAAACAGCGGTTTCTAGTCGGGATCGGCCAGGGTGACCTGGATGCCGCCGACCAGATCGGTGCACTGGTTGTAGACGAAGACGCCGACCGTGGACAGCGCCGTCAGCAGCACCACATTGATGAGACCGATCACACCGGCGTAGCCGAAGACCGTGCCCGCGTCGATGAGCGCCGAGCTGGAGTTGTCCGAGACCATGTCGGTGAAGGTGGAGTTCAGGCGCTCCCACACACCCATGCCCTCGAGCACCAGGTACAGCAGGCCGACCGCCAGCATCCACACGAAGAACATGGCCACGCTGATCACCAGCGAGACCTTCAGCGTGGACCACGGGTCGATGTGGCGCAGCTGCACGGTGGCACGCAGCGGCTCACCGGTGGCCGCGGCCTGCGCCACCGCCGCGGGGGCGGACGGCGAGACCGGACCGGCCGGCGCGATCGGCTCCGGCGGCGGCAGCGGGTGCCGCAGCTCGGACAGATCGGGCAGATCCTTGACCAGTTCCGGGCGGGCGATGCTGCGGGTCGGTCCGTCGATGCCGACGGACTTCACCATGGCCGCCTCCTTGCGCGCCGCCTTGGCCGCCAGGTCTGCGGTGGTGCGGGCATTGGAGACACCGGCGTTGAGACCGCCGCCTTGCAGACCGCCGCCCTTGAGGCTGGCGGTGCTGCCCGGCGTCGGGGCCTGGCCCGGGCGGTACAGGTTGGACTGCGGCTCCCGCTGCGGCAGCTGGGACCAGCCTTCCTGGAAGGGCGAACCGCCGTGGGTGTCCGCGGCCTCCGGTGCCGCGGCCTCTGCCGAATTGTTACCTTCCGGCCCGAAATCGCCGGACTGGTCCGACAATTCGGGTGATTGCGGCGCACCGCCGTCGTTCCCGCCGGTCCGCGGAACAGGCCGCGGCGGAATCGGGGACGGGGCGATTCTCTCGGTCACGCCATTGGCATGACCGCGCTGGTCATTCGGCTGATTCGTGGTCAATGGTGAATCCTTCGATCCGTTCGTGCCGCCGCTGCTGTGGTGAAACTACTGCTTCGCCGAACCGCTGGTGTCATCTTCGGCAACCTGGTCGGGCTCATCCGCGTTCCGGGCGATCGCGAGCAAAATATCGCCCTCGCCCAGGTTCATCAACCGCACACCCTTGGTTTGGCGACCGGCCTTGCGAACCTGGTTCGCCGCGGTGCGAATGACACCGCCACCGGAGGTGATCGCATACAGCTCATCATCGTCATTGACGATGAGCGCACCGACCAGATTGCCACGCTTCTCGTCGTACTGGATCGTCAGCACACCCTTGCCGCCGCGACCCTGCGCCGTGTACTCGTCGATGGCCGTGCGCTTGGAGTACCCACCCGCCGTCGCGACAAGCAGATAGATGCCCTCCGCGTCGCGAACGACGTTGAGCGACAACAGTTCATCGTCGGCATTGAAGCGCATGCCCTGCACGCCGGAGGTGGCCCGTCCCATCGGGCGCAGCACCTCGTCGTTGGCATTGAAGCGGATGGACTGGCCGTGCGCCGACACCAGCAGCAGATCGTCGTCCGCCGAACACAGTGCCGCACCGACCAATTCGTCCTCATCGCGCAGATTCACCGCCACGATGCCGCCGGTCCGGTTGGAATCGAAGTCGGTCAGCTTGGACTTCTTGACCAGACCCTTCCGGGTGGCCAGCACCAGATAGGGCGCGTCCTCGTAGGACTTGAGCTGGATGACCTGGGCGATCTTCTCGTCCGGCTGGAAGGCGAGCAGGTTCGCCACGTGCTGGCCGCGCGCGGTGCGGTTGGCCTCGGGCAGCTCGTACGCCTTGGCCCGGTACACCCGGCCCTTGTTGGTGAAGAACAGCAGCCAGTCGTGGGTGGAGGTGACGAAGAAGTGCTTGACGATGTCGTCCTGCTTGAGACCCGCGCCCTGCACGCCCTTGCCGCCGCGCTTCTGCGAACGGTAGAGGTCGGTCTTGGTGCGTTTGGCGTAGCCGGTCTCGGTGATCGTCACGACCACGTCCTCGCGGGCGATCAGATCCTCGTCCTGCACATCGCCGTCGGCCGCGATGATCTTGGTGCGGCGGTCGTCGCCGTACTTGTCGACGATCTCGGCCAATTCGTCACGGACGATGGCGCGCTGGCGCTCCGGCTTGGCCAGGATGTCGTTGAGGTCCGCGATCTCGGCCTCGATCTTGGCCAACTCGTCGAGGATCTTCTGACGCTCCAGGGCCGACAGGCGGCGCAGCTGCATGTCGAGGATGGCGGTCGCCTGGATCTCGTCGATCTCCAGCAACTGCATCAGGCCGGTGCGCGCGGTCTCAGTGTCGGCCGAGCGGCGGATCAACGCGATCACGGCGTCCAGCTGGTCGAGCGCCTTCACCAGACCGCGCAGGATGTGAGCCCGCTCCTCCGCCTTGCGCAGCAGGTAGCGGGTGCGCCGGATGATCACTTCCAACTGGTGATTCACATACAGCCGGATCATCTGATCCAGGCGCAGCGTGCGCGGCACCTTGTCGACGATCGAGAGCATGTTGCAGCCGAAGGAGGTCTGCAGCTGGGTGTGCTTGTAGAGGTTGTTCAGCACCACCTTGGCGATGGCGTCGCGCTTCACCGTGACGACGATGCGCAGACCGACACGGTCGGACGACTCGTCGTGGATGTCGGAGACACCCGCGATCTTGCCGTCCTTCACCTGCTCGGCGATGGCGTTGATGAAGTTGTCGGTATTGACCTGGTACGGCAGCTCGGTGATGACGATCGTGGTGCGACCCCGGTTGTCCTCCTCGATCTCCACCACACCGCGCATGCGGACCGAACCGCGCCCGGTGGTGTAGGCGTCGATGATGCCCTGGGTGCCCACGATCAGGCCGGCGGTCGGGAAGTCCGGGCCCTTCACGCGCTCGATGCACGCCGCGAGGGTGGTCTCCTCGTCGGCGTCGTGGTTGTCCAGCGCCCAGTAGATGGCCTCGGCCAGCTCGTTCAGGTTGTGCGGCGGGATGTTCGTCGCCATGCCGACGGCGATGCCGTTGGAGCCGTTCATGAGCAGGGCGGGCACCCGGCTCGGCAGCACGGTCGGCTCCTGCGTCTTACCGTCGTAGTTCGGGATGAAATCGACCGTCTCGTGGTCGATCTCGCGCAGCATCTCCATGGCCAGCGGCGTCAGGCGGCACTCCGTGTAACGCATGGCGGCCGCGCCGTCGTTGCCGCGGGAACCGAAGTTGCCCTGGCCGTCGACCAGCGGGTAGCGCAGCGCCCACGGCTGCGCCATGCGCACCAGGGTGTCGTAGATCGCGGTGTCACCGTGCGGGTGGTAATTACCCATGGTGTCGGCGACCGGGCGCGCGGACTTCACGTAGCCGCGGTCGGGCCGATACCCGTTGTCGTACATCGCGTACAGGATCCGGCGGTGCACCGGCTTCAGGCCGTCGCGCACCTCCGGCAGCGCGCGGCCCACGATCACGCTCATGGCGTAGTCGATGTAGGAGTTCTGCATCTCCTGCTGGATGTCGACCGGCTCGATGCGGTCGCCACCCGAGGGCGGAAGCGAAGTCTCAGTCATGAATTGGTCTCCGTAGGAAGTCTTTTGGTGTGTGCGGGCAGCACGCGGCGGGGGTTCGGGGGGCCGGCCCCCGAATGGGGGTCCGGCGGCTCAGCCCCCTGCTCCGAGTTCCGGGGTGGCCCGATCACACATCGAGGAAGCGAACGTCCTTGGCGTTGCGGGTGATGAAGCTGCGCCGAGCTTCGACGTCCTCACCCATGAGGATGGAGAACAGCTCGTCGGCGGCCGCGGCGTCGTCCAGGGTGACGAGACGCAGGACGCGGACGCTCGGGTCCATCGTCGTCTCCCACAGCTCCTTCGGGTTCATCTCACCGAGACCCTTGTAGCGCTGGATGCCGTCGTCCTTGTTGATCTTCTTGCCGGCCGCCAGGCCGCGCTCCAGCAGACCGTCGCGCTCCTTGTCGGAGTAGGCGAACTCCGGCTCGGACCGCTGCCACTTCAGCTTGTACAGCGGCGGCATGGCCAGGTACACGTGACCGTGCTCGACCAGCGGGCGCATGAAGCGGAACAGCAGGGTGAGCAGCAGCGTCGAGATGTGCTGGCCGTCCACATCGGCGTCGGCCATCAGCACGATCTTGTGATAGCGCAGCTTGTTGATGTCGAACTCGTCGTGGATACCGGTGCCGAATGCCGTGATGATCGACTGCACCTCGGTGTTCTTCAGCACGCGGTCGATGCGCGCCTTCTCCACATTGATGATCTTGCCGCGCAGCGGCAGGATCGCCTGGTACATCGAATCGCGGCCGGACTTGGCCGAACCACCGGCGGAGTCGCCCTCCACGATGTAGATCTCGGACTTGCTCGGATCCTTCGAGCGGCAGTCGGCCAGCTTGCCCGGCAGACCGCCGATGTCGGTGGCCGACTTGCGGCGCACCAGCTCACGCGCCTTACGGGCCGCGACCCGCGCCTGCGCCGACGAAACCGCCTTCTGCACAATCGTCTTCGCATCGGCCGGGTTCGCCTCGAACCAGTGCGAGATGTGCTCGTTGCAGGTGCGCTGGACGAAGGACTTCACCTCGGTATTGCCGAGCTTGGTCTTGGTCTGGCCCTCGAACTGCGGGTCGGCGATCTTCACGCTCACGATGGCGGCGAGACCCTCACGGATGTCGTCACCGGTGAGGTTGCCTTCCTTCTCCTTGAGGAGCTTCTTGTCCTTCGCGTACTTGTTCACCACCGTGGTGAGCGCCGCGCGGAAGCCCTCCTCGTGGGTGCCGCCCTCGTGGGTGTTGATGGTGTTGGCGAAGGTGTGGACAGACTCCGAGTAGCCCGAGTTCCACTGCATCGCCACCTCGACCTCATGGCCGGTGCCCTTGCCGGTGAAGCCGACGATCGAATTGTGGATCGGCGTCTTGGTCCGGTTGATGTGGCGGACGTAGTCCTCGAGACCGCCCGGGTAGTGATAGGTGCGGGTCTTCGTCTTCGGCTCGGCGGCGGGCGCGTTCTCGTCGAGATGCTTGGGCGCCTCGGCGGTTTCGCTCACCACCTCGTCGGTGATGTCGCCCTCGTGGATCCGCTGATCGGTCAGCGTGATGGTGAGGCCCTTGTTCAGGAACGCCATCTCCTGCAGACGGCGGGCGACGGTCTCGAAGCTGAAGGTGGTGGTCTCGAAGATGTCCGGGTCCGGGAAGAACCGGATGGTGGTGCCGGTCTTCTTGGTCGACTCGCCCTGGATCAGCTTGCCGGGCTTGGCGTCCTTGTACTCCTGCGTCCAGTGGTACCCGCCGTAGTTCACCTCGGCCTCGAGGCGGGTGGACAGCGCGTTCACCACGGAGATGCCGACACCGTGCAGACCACCCGACACCGCATAGGACTCGCCGTCGAACTTGCCGCCGGCGTGCAGCTGGGTCATGACCACCTCGATGGTCGGCACACCCTGCGCATGCATATCGGTGGGGATACCACGACCGTCGTCGACGACCTCGACACCGCCGTCGGCCAGCAGGGTGACATCGACACGCGTGGCATACCCGGCCATCGCCTCATCGACCGAGTTGTCGACGACCTCCCAGATCAGATGGTGCAGGCCGCGCTCACCGGTGGAGCCGATGTACATACCGGGGCGCTTGCGTACCGCCTCCAGCCCCTCGAGCACCGTGATCGAGGTCGCGCTGTACGACTGATTGCCCTGCTTGGTCGAGCCTTCTGCGTTGGAGTCCATGGCAGCCACTGGTGGGTAGCTCTCCTTACTTGCTGATCCTCCCGGCACAGTGCATGGCACGCGTGGAGCCCTCAGACGCTGTCTGCTCGAGTACCCAGACGCTGTCTGCTCGAGAATTACGGGGGCTCACGCGCGGGCGCTGCGGAACGCGCCGGGAGGTATCGCCGCTAGTTACTCCCCCATCCTACTGGTACGACCGACAGAGAACCCACCTATGACACCCCTGAGTGGGCCGTAGGGTCATGAAATCGACCAGCGACATGACCCGTTATGGGTGTGGGGGGTTCCGGAAGCTTCAGCGGGCGATGTGAGCGTGGGCCCGGAGCGGTTTGCGCGAGGGTTCTCGGTGATCTCCGGACGATCTCCGGACGCTGTGCGTGACGATCTCTGCTCGTTCCACGTGAAACAAACGCCCCGGAGCGGAAATTCGCGGCCTACCCGTAGGTGTCGCGCGGGCCCCGGCCCTTGATGTGCCGCTCACCCTTGCGCCAACTCGGTGCGGTCGGGCCGTTGATCCGAAGCTGTTTGACGACGCCGTTGCCGACCGCGGCCGCGATCTTGGCGAGGATCTGGGATTGGAACATGCGCAACTGGGTCGCCCAGGCCGTGGACTCGGCCTGGATGCTCAGCACGCCGTTCTCCAGCGAGATGGGCTGGGCGTGGGACGCGATGTCCTCTCCCACCACGCTGGCCCAGCGGCCGAAAACCGTGCCCTCGGCGACCTTGGCCGACCAGCCGCGGCCCTTGGCCAGCTGCATGGCCAGCGCGGAGAGGGTCTGCGGATCACGCTCGTCCGGATGCGCACCCGACCAGCCGCTGCGCCGCCGCAGCGCACGAACGCCCCCCTTGCGCGGCGAGGCTCGGCCCTGCCCCACCGACTTACCGGCCGCGCGCGCCGCCGCCCGCGCTTCTTCGAGGGCGCGCCGAGCCAGGTCGACGCCGCGCAACTCCGGTTCCGGGCCGGTCCCGTCGCTGGATCGACCGGGGGCACCAGGATTCGCCTCGGGCGGGGTGTGGTCGTTGCCTTCGGTCGGCTCGGCCATCCACAACTCCTTCCACACCTGGGAATCCCGATGATCATCGGCGGTTCGTCACGTGATTCTGCCGTATCGCACCGACGGACTCACCGGCACGACGCACGATTCCACCGCAGGATCACATGGACGTCCACCGCAAGGTCACATGGACGCCGACTCGGCTATCCGGGACGCCCGGTGATCGGCCTCGCCCGTCGTCTCCACCCGCACCGGCGCGGCATCCAGCTCGGGCGGCACGTCCTCGGGCACCGCGGCGGTGATCAGCACCTGCTCGGCGCCGGCAGCGACCGCGGCCAGGGCGGTACGGCGCCGGCGATCCAGTTCGGCGAACACGTCGTCGAGGATCAGCACCGGATCGGTTCCGGCGGAACGCAGCAGCTGGAAGGCCCCGAGCCGCAATGCCAGGGCGAAGGACCAGGACTCACCGTGACTCGCGAAACCCTTCGCGGGCGCGGAACCCAGCATCAGATCCAGATCGTCACGGTGCGGGCCGACCAGGCACACCCCGCGCTCCAACTCCTTGGGGCGCGCCGCGGCCAGCTCCCGCAGCAGGATCGCATCCAGCGCCTCCTCGTCCCCGGCCTGTGGCGCACGCGCGGGATCCAGGAATTCCGGCGGCAGGCTCGCACTGCGGTAACCGATTGCGGCGGTCCGGGATTCGGGCGCGATATCTGAATAAGCCTGTGCAAGATGTGGATAAAGGTCGTGTACCAGCCGCAGCCGCTGCGCCAGCAGCACCGCCCCGTGCGCCGCCAGATGGCCGTCCCACACGTCGAGGGTGCTCATCTCCGCGCCACGCGCACCCGAACGGGCATTGCGCCCAGCCGTTTTCAACAGCGCCGACCGTTGCCGCAGCACCTTGTCGTAATCCGCGCGCACCCCGGCCAGCCGCGGCAGTCGCGTGGTGGCCAGTTCGTCCAGGAAGCGCCGCCGCTCCCCCGGATCCCCGCGCACCAGCGACAGATCCTCCGGCGCGAACAGCACGGTCTGCAGAATCCCCAGGATCTCCCGCGGCCGCCGCACCGGTGAGCGATTGATCTGGGCGCGATTGGCCGTGCCCTGATTCAGCTCGATATCCACCCGCAGCTCGCGGCCGGTATTGACCACCGTCGCACCGATCCGGGCCTTCTGCGCGCCGATCCGGATGAGCGGAGCGTCGGCCGCCACCCGGTGTGAGCCGAGTGTGGACAGATAGCCGATGGCCTCGATCAGGTTGGTCTTGCCGTTCCCATTGGCGCCCAGGAAAACCGTGCCACCGGCCGAAAGTTCGAGTTCGGCGGCCTCCCAGGACCGGAAATCGCGCAGTGACAGCGCACGCACGTGCATCCGGCTAGTCCACCACGCCCGCGATCGGGTCCAGTACCGGCCCCGGCTGGGGATACTCGAACGCGCGCGGCGAATCCGCCACGCGCGCCGAGTTTTTCACAGGTTTGTCAACACTGTGCACAGGTTGTCGTCCGCGCCGGGTCGATGGGTTACCGAACGGGCTCAGCCCGGCAACCGCACCGGCATCAGCAGGTAGATGTAGTTGCCGCTGAGGGCCGAGAACGCGCCCGACTCCAGCTGGGCGGGCTCCTCCTCCGGCGCCGGCAGGAACACCGCCGGGCGGCTGGGAGTGGTGAAACCGAAGGTCACCCGGTCCGAATGCGCGGCGGAGAGGCCGTCGAGCAGGTAGCCGGGGTTGAAGGCGATGGTCAGTGGCTCACCGCGGAACTCGGCCTCCAGCCACTCCTCGGCGCGGCCGGCGTCGTCCCCACCGGCGGAGAGCAGCAGGCCCTCCTCGGAGAACTCCAGCCGCACCTGGGCGCCGCGCTCGGCCACCAGGGCCACACGCTTGATGGCCTCGGTCAGCGCGTTCACCGCGAGGGTGGCGATGGAGGTGTGCTCCTTGGGGAGCAACTGCCGGAACTTGGGGAATTCCGCGTCGAGCAGGCGCGTGGTGGTGCGGCGGCCGCCGTTCACGATGCCCAGCAGGCCGTCGGTGCCGGTACCGAACGCCAGCTGCACCGGCTGATCGGACGCACCGAGGGTCTTCGCGGACTCGGACAGCGTGCGGGCCGGGACCAGCACCGCGGTCTCCACATCGGCGCGGCCCGGCTGCCATTCCAGCTCACGTACGGCGAGACGGAAGCGGTCGGTCGCGGCCAGGACCACCTTGGGGCCCTCGATCTCGACGCGGATACCGGTGAGCATGGGGAGGGTGTCGTCGCGGCCGGCGGCCACGGCCACCTGGGAGACCGCCTCGGAGAACAGGTCCACCGCGAGCTCACCGGTCTGCGGCGGCAGCTCGGGAAGCTGGGGATAGTCCTCGACCGGCATGGTCGGCAGGGAGAACTTGGCGCTGCCACAGGCGATCAGCACGCGGGTGCCGTCCACCGACACGTCCACCGGCTTGTTGGAGAGCGCCTTGGTGATATCGGCCAGCAGGCGGCCCGACACCAGCACCTGACCCGGACCGGCGACCTCCGCGGCCACCCGCATCTGCGCGGAGACCTCGTAATCGAAACCGGAGACCGTCAGGCCGTCCTCGTCAGCCACGAGAAGCACGCCACCGAGCACAGGCACCGGAGGCCGCGACGGCAGGCTGCGGGCCACCCAGGCTACGGATTCGGCGAAGTCCTCGCGGGCGACCCGAAACTTCATGCTTGCAAGCTCCATCGCCCGGTCTGTCCTCTCCACTGTCGGTCGTTCGGATCTTCGGATCAGTAATCGGCAGTCTCGCACACGGGGCCGACACCAAACCGTACCTGCGCGAGACCGACGTGCCTACGCCGACCCTCCGGCTCACTACCGGAACTCTGGTGGGCTCTCACGGGCGCTGCCTCTGAACCCCTTCGGCACCGATCTCTTGCCCGTCCTTCTCCTTGCTGCCCGATCGGGTGGGGAGGGGCTGCGCATCGAACCGTGTCCTCCCAACCCGAGATTCCACACACCCTGTTTTAGAAGAACCTTTTCTAGAAGAAGAACTGAAGTAGTAGTAGGTCCTGTTAGTTCTGTGGACTTCGGCCATTCACCCAGGTCGGAGCGTCCGGCGGCGTGTGGATGTCGTCGGGGTGGCTCGAGGATGAACAACGCGTGGCTGTGGAGTTGACCTGCTATTCCACATCTCTCCTCGAGCCATCCTCGAGTTGGTCCCACGTTTCGGGCCATGCTGCGCACATCTGAGCGAAACCGGGGACAACTCGAGGATTCCTCGAGGACCTGACATGGACTCCTCGAGGAATCCACAAGCCGCTGAGCGCATCCGGGCAGGTCAGCCCTCGAGGATGAATCCTCCTGTGGGAACTGTGCACGAAAAGTTGTGCACCCCTGTGCATGACGGCTTGGGGGCAATCCGGTGGACAACAGTGGGATTCCTCGAGGAATCCACACGCCTTCCTCGAGGACTCCTCGAGGAATCCACAACCCTGGAAAACAAAGAACCCCACGTCAGACGACGTGGGGTCCTGTGGACTGTGGATCAGCGCGAACGCTGTTTGATTCGGGCTGTGAGTTCTTGAACCTGGTCGTACACGCGCCGCCGCTCGGTCATCTCCTTGCGGACCTTCTTCTCCGCGTACATGACCGTGGTGTGGTCGCGGCCGAAGGCCTGGCCGATCTTGGGCAGGGACAGATCGGTGAGCTCACGGCACAGATACATGGCGATCTGCCGGGCCTGCGCCAGCGGCCGCGCCTTGCCGGGACCGGTCAGCTCCTCCAGCGTGGTGTTGAAGTACTCCGCGGTCACGGCCATGATCGTGGCCGCCGTGATCTCCAGCGTCGCGGTGTCGGGCATCAGATCCCGCAGCACCACCTCGGCCAGCGACAGATCCAGCGGCTGCCCGTTCAGCGACGCGAACGCGGTGACGCGGATCAGCGCGCCCTCCAGCTCGCGAATATTGCGCTCCACCCGGCTGGCGATCAGTTCGAGCACATCGTGCGGCACGTCCAGGCGGTCCATGCGGGCCTTCTTGCGCAGGATCGCGATGCGGGTCTCCAGCTCCGGCGGCTGCACATCGGTGATGAGCCCCCACTCGAACCGGGTGCGCAGCCGCTCCTCCAGCGTCGCCAGCTGCTTGGGCGGCCGGTCGGAGGACACCACGATCTGCTTGTTGGCGTTGTGCAGGGTGTTGAAGGTGTGGAAGAACTCCTCCTGGATACCTTCCTTGCCCTCGATGAACTGGATGTCGTCGACCAGCAGGATGTCGGTCTCCCGGTAGCGGCGCTTGAACGCCACCTTCCGGTCGTCACGCAGCGAGTTGATGAAGTCGTTGGTGAATTCCTCGGTGGACACGTACTTCACCCGCATGCCCGGGAACAGCCGCTGGGCGTAGTGGCCAGCCGCGTGCAGCAGGTGCGTCTTGCCCAAACCCGAAGCGCCCCAGACGAACAGCGGATTGTAGGCGCGCGCCGGCGCCTCCGCGATGGCCACCGCCGCGGCATGCGCAAAGCGGTTAGAGGCGCCGATGACGAAGGTGTCGAAGGTGTACTTCGCGTTCAGGCTGGCCGAGGACGGCGCGGGCGCGGGCTCGCGTTCGGGCGTCCGGTTGAAATAGGTCGGCCACGAATTGCGGACATTGACCACCGGCTCGTCGTCGTGCGCCTCGTCCACCGGCCGGCGCGCGGCCGGTTCCTCCGAATAACGTGGCGCGGGTTCGTCCGGATAACGCTGGGGTGCGGGCTCGTCCGAGTACCGCTGCGGAGCGGGTTCATCGGCATAGCGCTGCGGTTCGTCGGAATACCGCTGCGCGGCGGTACGGACGGGTTCGTCCTCGGGATCCGGCGAGAACAGCGACTCCTGCCCGGGCGGCATGGGCGCGCTGCGATGGTTGTCGCGGCGCCGGGGCGGCGCGGGCTCCCCGACCGGCATCGGACGGTCCGGCGCCGACATCGGCAACTCTTCGGCCATCGGCGGCTGCCCGAATTCCACAGGTGGATAAGCATCGCGCTCGCCGTACTCGGCCGGGTAGTCCTGGGGAGGGAGGTAGCGCGGCGCCGCGTACTCCTGCGGACTCGGATACATGGGCTGTGGACGCTCGCCCAGCGGCGGCTCGGCCGGATACGCGGGAGGCGCGGGTTCGGGTTCGCGCGGACGCTCGGGCCGGGAGGTCATGCGTGCGTGGCGCGGGGCATTCCCCGAGCGACCGGCGGGCGGATGCTGCTGCGCGCGAATGCGCACGCCCAGGCCCTCGACCTGGAGACCGCGGCGGGCCAGGGATCGCAGAATGAGCTCCCGCAGGTCCCGCTCGACCGTCACCTGCGCCATCGTGCCCGGCACCGAGAGCAGGGCGAAGCCCTGCGCGAAGGTGATCGGTTCGATAGTGTTGAGCCACGCCTTGTGGGCCTTGCTGACCGGCTGGATCTCCCCGTCCGCGGAACCACTCGCCAACTCGGCGATCACTTCGGGCCAGACAGCCGTCAGCACATTCTGCTCGTCGTCCACGAACGTAGTCCTCCCCGGGTGTAGGTCGATAGGAGCAGACGGTCTGCGCTGCTCGGCTCCCCCAGTCACCGGGCGTCGGCGAGTCACCGTCGGCCCTACGAATATGCCACTCCAGGGGTCTTTCCACACAATTATCCACAGATGTGGACAACCTGGGGATACACGCAACCGCGTGTCTGATTCCCCGAATCTGGCGCGTACCTGCGGGTTCACAGCAATCAGCTGGCAAAGTCAACCGCAGTCGCAGCGAAGGACTGGAAAGGACCGTACACGACGCCCGCGCCGCGACACGAACCCGCAGCAAACGCCACGCGGAACGATCGATCCAGTCCGGAAATCGGGCCTCTACCCCCGAGTTTGACCCTCGTCCAGGGGGTAAGTACCCTTCTACAGTCACCCTGTGGTGCGGTGGCGGCTGTCTGCTGCCCGTGCCGACAAGGGTATTGCGCCGAGAGACCCGGGTCCCTCGAGAGCACTGTTTCACCGACAAGCTTCGGGCGTCACCGGATGCCCACCACCTAGAGGAGTGTTGACCGTGGCCAAGGGCAAGCGGACGTTCCAGCCGAACAACCGTCGTCGGGCGCGCGTCCACGGCTTCCGTCTTCGGATGCGGACCCGTGCGGGTCGTGCCATCGTCTCGGCGCGCCGTGGCAAAGGCCGCGCCAAGCTCACGGCCTGATTCGGTAACCCCCGGATGCGGCGTCGTATGTACGACTCGCCGTCCGGTCTCCGGTCCCCCATCCGCCCGCACTCCGCTGGATGCTCAGGTGCTGCCTGAGCCCTACCGGCTGCACCGGCGCATCGACTTTTCCCGGACGGTGCGCCAGGGCCGGCGGATCGGGAGACGGGACCTCGTTGTGCACGTACTGCTACACGATGATCAGTCGAGCGGATCGACCCCGGCCATCCGGGTGGGCGGTCCGCGTTTCGGCTTGATCGTCAGCAAGGCGGTGGGTCCGGCGGTGGTACGCCACCGGGTGGCCCGCCGCCTGCGTCATATCTGCGCACGCGTGGCGGCCGAATTGCCCGGCGGCGCAGACATTGTCATTCGCGCCCTGCCGGGTGCGGCCGGCACGCCCTCCGACGAACTGCTGCGTCAATTGCACAGCGGTTTGCGCAAGCTCGGCGCTCTGTCATGAACGCCCTGCGCGCCGCTGCCCGGATACCGGCCAAAGCTCTGATATTCCTCATCGAGCTGTATCGGACCTATATCTCCCCCACCCGCATGCCGGTGTGCCGATTCACTCCCTCGTGCAGTGAGTACGCGGTGACGGCGCTGCGCACCCGCGGACTGTTCGTCGGGCTCGGACTGACGGCCGTCCGATTGGCGAAATGTGCGCCCTGGCACCCTGGTGGGTGGGACCCCGTACCGGAGCGCAAGCATCGGCACGCGGCATCAGCTTACGAAGGATCATCGCCCGCGGTGACCGGCGATACGAACGACGGGAGTGCATAGCGCCGTGCTCGACTTCATCTATTACCCGGTGTCGGCCATTCTGTGGTTCTGGCACCAGGCATTCGGGTATGTGCTGGGCAAGAACAGCGGATTCGCCTGGGCACTGGCCGTGGTGTTCCTGGTGTTCACGTTGCGGCTCGTGCTCTACAAGCCGTTCGTGAAGCAGGTGCGCACCACCCGGCAGATGCAGGAGTTGCAGCCCCAGATCAAGGAGCTGCAGAAGAAGTACAAGAACGACCGTCAGGAAATGACGGTCCAGATGCAGAAGCTGCAGAAGGAACACGGCTTCAACCCGCTCATGGGCTGTCTGCCGGTGCTGCTGCAAGTTCCGGTGTTCCTGGGTCTGTTCCACGTGCTGCGGTCGTTCAACCGCACCGGCCACGGGATCGGGCAGCTGGGCATGACGCCCTACGACAATGCCCACACCCCGAACTACATCTTCTCCGCGGCCGACGTTCAGTCCTTCCTGTCCGCCCGGCTCTTCGGCGCTCCCCTCTCGGCCTACATCACCGAGCCCGCCACCGTGCTGCAGTCCTTCGCCGACTACGGCGGCGTGCCGACCAAGCTGGCCATCGCGCTGGTCTCGATTCCGCTCATGGTGATCGCCGGTGTCGCGACCCACATGAACGCCCGCGCCTCGGTGGCCCGGCAGTCGGCGGAGGCCGCGGCCAACCCGCAGGCCGCCATGATGAACAAGATGGCGCTCTACGTCTTCCCGCTCGGTGTACTCGTGGGTGGTCCGTTCCTCCCGGTGGCCATCCTGATCTACTGGGTCTCCAACAACATCTGGACCTACGGGCAGCAGCACCTCGTCTTCGGCCGCATCGAGAAGGAAGAAGAAGAGAAGAAGCAGGCGGCCCTGGAGCGTCGCGCGCAGAACGCCCCGAAGCCGGGCGCCAAGCCGGTCGACGTCCGCAAGAAGCAGGCGGCCGCCAAGGTCGAGGACGCCCCCGCCGATGCCGTCGAGGACGCTGTCTCCGATGCGCCGCAGGCGTCCCAGAATGGTGCCAAGCCCGCGCCCGGCGCCCGGCCGAGCACCGGCAAGAAGCGCTCGGGTAATCGTGGCCGCGCCAACCAGAAGCGGCGTCGCTGAGACTGACAACTCCAGATGAAGGAAACAACCATGACTGTTGAAACCGACGGAGGGGAACCCACTGTGACGGCAGCGACTGCGGCACCGGACGCCGCGACCGACGCCGAGGAAGCGCTCATCGAAGAGGGTGAGATCGCCGGCGATTACCTCGAGCAGCTGCTGGACGTGCTCGACTTCGACGGCGATATCGACCTCGATGTGGAGGGCGACCGCGCCGTCGTGAGCATCGACGGCGGCAAGGATCTGGCGAAGCTGGTCGGTCGCCGGGGTGAGGTGCTGGACGCGCTCCAGGAGCTGACCCGGCTGGCCGTGCAGCAGGCGACCGGTGTGCGCAGCCGGCTCATGCTGGATGTCGCGGGCTGGCGTGCCAATCGTCGTTCGGAGCTGAGCGCGCTCGGCACCGAGGCGGCCAAGCGCGTGCTGGAAAGCGGTGAGCGTGAAGCCCTCGCTCCCATGACGCCGTTCGAGCGCAAGATCGTCCACGACGCCGTGGCCGCCCTCGACGGTGTGGTGAGCGAGAGCGAAGGCGTGGAGCCGAACCGTCGCGTGGTGGTACTCCCCGCCTGACACGCGGACACGTACGGCAGGGCCCCCGGGTTACAGAGACCCGGGGGCCCTACGCTTATCTGAAGTCGTCCCCCGTCGCAATTCGCCACCGTGCGAGGGGGTTCGGGGGCACGATCCCCGAGAGTCCCCCATGGGTTGGGCAAGTTCGTTCGGAAGGATGTTTCACGTGGAACCTGACACCGAGATGACCGCTCCGGGTCCGGTCGATCCCCCGGCCGCGGCCGCGGTCGTTTTCGGCGATCGGCTCGACAAGGCCCGGCTCTACTACACCGCCCTCGCCACCGCGGGCGTGGAGCGCGGATTGATCGGCCCGCGTGAGGTCCCCCGGCTGTGGGATCGCCACATTCTCAATTGCGCGGTGATCGGTGACCTGATCCCCCACGGCGTGCGCGTGGTCGACATCGGCAGCGGGGCGGGCCTGCCCGGCATCCCGCTCGCGATTGCCCGCCCCGATCTCCGAATCACCTTGGTGGAGCCGCTGCTTCGCCGGACCGTCTTCCTGGCCGAGTTCGTGGCCGAGGCCGGACTCGACAATGTCCTCATTGTGCGCGGCCGGGCCGAGCAGGCCGGCGTGAAGAAGGAGGCGGGCGGCGCGGACATCGTCACCTCCCGCGCGGTCGCTCCCTTGGCGAAGCTGGCGGGGTGGTCCATGCCGCTGGTTCACGAACACGGACGGATGCTGGCGCTCAAGGGAATCAGCGCCGCGGAGGAACTCGAGCGCGATCGCGACGACCTGACCAAGGCGGGGGCGGGGCACGCCGAGGTCCTGGAATGTGGTGTGGGAGTGCTCGAGACGCCGACCTATGTCATCAGCGCCGAGCGGTTGGCGCGCGCCGAGCGCCGGGCGGAGCGCAAGGACGGGGGTCGTGGGACCAGTCGCCCGAAGCGTCACTGACGAAGCTCGGGCGACTCCCGGCGTCGCGATGTTTCATGTGAAACATGAAGCCGATTGCGATCTTTGAGTGGTTTCGCGGGTGAGTTTCCCTGACTCGAGGCGTGTCGCGGTGCGAAGCTGCCCGTTCAACTTCCGTATTGTGTCCTCTACTGGCAAGCTAATGAACGTCGAGCGTGAACGACTTCCAGCCGATTCGAGCCAGCCCTCGGTGACAACGCAGCGTCGCGGCCGTTGCTGCCTGGTGCGCGAAATTCTGCTCGGCCATGTGTCTTTGAGTTCTTCGGGTTAGGAGCCTGTATGTCCAACGGTCCGGCGAATGTTTCACGGGAAACAACGTCCCGGGTTCCCGGCATGCTCGATAGCGGTCCCTTCGATACCGACGAGTTCAGCCGTACCCCGTTCGGGAACATCTCCGCTGACACCCCGATTGCCGCCGAAGCGCAGCGCGCGAGTCAGGTGCTGTCGGGCACCAATGCTCAAATTCCGCGTCCCCGGGAACAGCGCGTCATCACCATCGCCAATCAGAAGGGCGGCGTGGGCAAGACCACGACGGCCGTGAATCTGGCTGCCGCGCTCGCCATTCAGGGCATGCGGGTGCTCGTCATCGACCTCGACCCGCAGGGCAATGCCAGCACCGCCCTGGGCATCGAGCACCACTCGGGCATCCCCTCCAGCTACGAACTCCTCATCGGCGAGTGCTCGGTTAGCGACGCCATCCAGCAGAGCCCGCACAATGAACGGCTGCTGTGCATCCCGGCCACCATCGACCTGGCCGGCGCGGAGATCGAACTCGTCTCCATGGTCGCCCGCGAGGGCCGGCTCAAGGCCGCCATCCAGGAGGCCAATCTCGCCGGGTACGACATCGACTACGTCATGATCGACTGCCCGCCGTCGCTGGGTCTGCTCACCGTCAATGCGATGGTCGCCGCCAAGGAGGTGCTGATCCCCATCCAGTGCGAGTACTACGCACTCGAGGGCGTGGGTCAGTTGCTTCGCAATATCGGTCTGGTGCAGGCACATTTGAATCCCGGATTGCACGTCTCCACCGTCGTTCTCACCATGTACGACGGCCGCACCAAGCTCGCGGATCAGGTGGCCGAGGAGGTGCGCTCGCACTTCGGCGATGCGGTGCTGCGCGCGGTCATCCCGCGCAGCGTGAAGGTGTCGGAGGCTCCCGGCTACGGCATGACCGTCCTCGATTACGATCCGGGCTCGCGGGGTGCGATGAGCTACCTCGATGCCGGACGTGAGATCGCGTCGCGTAACTCGGCGCGCCAGACTGCGTCGGCGCCCGTTTCGGACGCACAATCCGGTGTGTAGGTGAATCTCGGTGGCGGTGAACGGTGAACAACGGAAGGGGTCGGTAGGCCGATGAGTCAGGCGAAGAAGGGTGGACTGGGGCGCGGCCTAGCGGCACTGATCCCGACCGGCCCGGCGACCACGCCCGGCGGGCTCGGCAGTGCCGCCGCCAATGTTGTCATCGGCCTGGATCCGGTTGGTCCGCAGCCGGCGTCGGCGCACCTGCATCGGGTTCCCGATCCGGTCGAGCCGGCCGTCGACGGCACGGACGCGGGTGCGGTCTACCGGGAGATCCCGCCGGAGCAGATCGAGCCGAACCCCAAGCAGCCGCGCACCGTCTTCGAAGAAGAGGCGCTCGCCGAACTGGTGCACTCCATCAAGGAATTCGGTCTGATGCAGCCCATCGTGGTGCGTCAGGTCGAGTCCGTACCGGTCCCCCGCTATCAGCTCATCATGGGCGAGCGGCGGTGGCGGGCCAGCCAGGAGGCGGGCCTGTCCGCCATCCCGGCCATCGTGCGTGAGACCGCGGATGACTCCATGCTGCGAGACGCGTTGCTGGAGAACATCCATCGGGTGCAGCTGAACCCGCTCGAAGAGGCGGCCGCCTATCAGCAGCTGCTGGAGGAGTTCGGCGTCACCCACGAGGAACTGGCTTCGCGCATCGGCCGTTCGCGTCCGGTCGTCACCAATATGATTCGCCTGCTGAAGCTTCCGATTCCGGTGCAGCGCCGGGTGGCGGCCGGCGTGCTGTCGGCCGGCCATGCCCGTGCCGTGCTGGCCCTGGAGGCGGGGGCCGATGCGCAGGAGGCCCTGGCCGCGCGCATCGTGGCGGAGGGCATGTCGGTCCGGGCGACCGAGGAAGCTGTCACGCTGGCGAACCGGAATCCGGATGCGGTGACTCCCCCGGCGCCCAAGCGCAAGCCGATTCAGATGCCGGGTCTGCAGGACGTGGCGGAGCGGTTGTCGGAGTCCTTCGACACCCGCGTGACGGTCAGTCTGGGTAAGCGCAAGGGCAAGATCACGGTCGAGTTCGGCTCTATCGATGATCTCGAGCGAATTGTCAGTCTCATGGAGCAGTCGAAGCCCTAGAGTGGGTCCCCCCCCGGGGGTCACAGTGGAAACGTCACTGTGACGTTCGGGTTCATGGCCCTGGAGAGGCGTAAAGCGTTGATCGCTTATTCTTTTTGGCGAGCACTGTGTGATGCGGCGTGAGTGTGGATGAATCAGACAGCTGGAGGCTGAGCAGAGCGGTGTCGACCAGCGTGACCGCACTTACCCTCGGCGGACTCGACAAACTTCCGGTACATGCGCGGCGGTGCGTGTTCTGGGAGATCGATCCGGCGGTGGCGGCGGATTCCCATAGCTTCAGCGACCCGACCTTCGAGAAGGAGGCCTGGCTCTCCACCGTCATGTTGCAGTGGGGGTCGTGCGGACAGGTCGCCGTGGTGGATGACCGGTCGGCGGGCTGCGCGCTCTATGCGCCGCCCAGCGCTGTGCCGCGTGCCGGTCTCTTCCCCACGTCTCCGGTGAGCCCGGATGCGGTGCTGCTGACCACGCTGAGCGCCGAAATGCCCTACCGTGACACCGACATAGCCCTCCAGCTGATTCAGGCCGTGGTGGGCGATCTGGTGCGCCGCGGCGTGCGGGCCATCGAGGCGTTCGGCATTCGCAAGGATCCGCCGACCACCGCGATGCCGGCCGCCGGTTCCATGACCCTGCGCGAGCGGATCGGCACGCCGCGCCGCTCGCCCGCGCCTGCCCCGTCCGGGTGTTCGCCGGAGCAGTGCATGATCGAGGCCGACTTCCTGGAGGACGTCGGTTTCAAGGTGGTCGCCTCGCATCATCGATTCCCGCGCCTGCGTCTGGAATTGGATCACGAGCACCTGTGGAAGGAAGACGTCGAGCGGGCGCTCGACCAGCTCCTCGCGGCGGCCGCGCTGACCATGCCCACCCGCATCGCCACGCGGTAGCCCGCCCGGGGTTCCCACTCCCCCGACGAAAAACCCCTCCAGCCCGAATGGGTTGGAGGGGTTTGTTTCATGTGAAACATCAGAGCCGGTCTGCGGCCGCCAGTTCCTCGGCGAGCAGTTCGGCGAATGTGTATGTCCCCGTGGGCTGGTCGTCCTGGCCCAGCAGGTACAGCCGCTTCACGGAGATCAGGATGGCCTCGGCGATCACGTCGCGCATGCGCGGGTTGGTCAGCACCGAGGAGTCGTAATCACTGGTCAGGTAGCCGATGTCGACCTGGACGGTCGGCATCTTGGTGAGCCGCAGCAGATCCCAGGTGCGGGCGTGGGTCCGGCAGTCCTGCAACGAGGTTCGTGCCACGATCTCGCGTTGGATGAACCCGGCCAGCACCTGTCCGATCATGGACGTAGAGCCGTGCGAGTTGCCGAAGTGGAAGCTGGCCACGCCGCTGGCGGCACCGCTGTCATTGCTGGCGCAGCGCAGCGAGATCATCAGGTCGGCGTCGAAGGTGTTGGAGGTCTCGGCCCGCTCGGCGTCGGAGGGGTTGGCCCCCCACGGCCGGGACAGGAAGGTCTCCATACCGGTTGCGGCCATGCGTCCTTCGAGCCGGCTGGCCAGATCCCAGAGGATCTCCGATTCGTAGACGTCACCGAATTCGGTCGGCACCGGGGACCCCTTGTCGGGTCCGCCCAGGCCCGGATCGATGACGATGCGCTTACCGGTGAGCTGCGGCCCGGCCCGGTGCACCACCTCTTCCTCGGCGATGCGGTGTGGGTTGCCGCCGGTGACGCGGGCGCCCAGCAGATCCAGCGAGCGCAGGGTGTCGGGACCGCAGATGCCGTCCGAGGACAGCCCGATCTCGCGCTGGAACGAGGTGAGCGCGTCGTGGGTGTGCGGGCCGAAGTAGCCGTCCACCCGGTGCACGTAGAAGCCCAGATCCTGCAGTCGCCGCTGCAGGGTGGCGACATCGTCGCCGTACAGCGGTGCGGACAGCTGGTAGATGAGGGTCCGCGCGCCGAGGCGGTAGGACGCCTCTTTCAGCGCGCGGTAGGTCGCCGGACCGACCACGCCGTCGACCAGGAGTCCGCGGTGCTGCTGGAAGGCACGCACCGCGGAGTCCAGATCATGGTCGAAGGTCGCGTCGGCGTCCTTCCAGTACTCCCCGATCGGACCCGAGGGGTCGCTGTTGGGGCGGGAATGCAGGAACCCAAGGCTTGCCAGGGTGCTCCGAACCTCTGCTACGGCTGGTCCTGTATCGCCGTGACGAAGTCGGTGCATGCGTGAGAGCCCTTTCCTTCCGCCAACCCGGGTACCCATTCATGCGGCGGTTCATACCTACGCACGACCGGAGCGTCGAACGATTGTTTCAGACCCGGACCGAATTTCGGCAACTGTCGAGTGCAGGCATCCTAACCCTGGCGCCCGCGTCCGGGGTCGAAGGAGGCAGCTTGCGTAACCACGTAGGCCCCCGCTGGCGCCGAAATTCTATCCAGCGTCGTTAAAGAACTTCTTCCAGTTCGCGCAGGAGGGCAGCTTTGCCCTTCGCACCGACGATCCGCTTGGTTTCCTTGCCCCCTTGGAACAGGACCATGGTAGGCAACGACATGATGCCGTAGTGGGCCGCGGTCTCCGGGTTGTTGTCGGCGTCCACCTTGGCGATGGTGATCTTGTCCGTGTTGGCGGCGGCGATCTCATCCAGCACCGGTGCGACCATCTTGCACGGGCCGCACCAGGCGGCCCAGAAGTCGACGAGAACGGGCTTCTCGCTGAGCAATACCTCGTCGGCGAACGTGGCGTCGGTCACCGTCTTGGTGGCACCGGTCTTGGCGTCGGACATGCCTGGCTCCTTTTAGTTGTTCACTTCCACCGGCTGACCGGCGTGATCGAGGGTGTTGGTGGTGATGTCACCCTGCTCGGCGAGCCAGCGCTCGGCGTCGATGGCCGCGCGGCAGCCGGTACCGGCGGCGGTGATGGCCTGCCGGTAGGTGTGGTCGACCAGGTCGCCGGCGGCGAAGACGCCCGGCAGCGAGGTGTAGGTGCTCTGACCCTGGACCAGCACGTAGCCCTCGCCGTCCAGATCGACCTGGCCGCGCACCAGCTCGCTGCGCGGGTCGTGGCCGATGGCGACGAACAGACCGGTCGCGGCCAGCTCGGAGGTCTCGCCGGTGCGAGTGTCGCGCAGGGTCAGGCTGGTGACCGCGGTATCCCCGTGCACCGCAACGACTTCCGAGTTCAGGACGAAGCGGATCTTGTCGTTGTTCTTGGCCCGCTCCAGCATGATGCGGGAGGCGCGGAACTCCTCGCGGCGGTGGATGACGGTCACCGAGCTGGCGAACTTGGTGAGGAAGGTCGCCTCCTCCATGGCCGAGTCGCCGCCGCCGACCACCACGATGTCCTGGCCCTTGAAGAAGAAGCCGTCACAGGTGGCGCAGGCGCTGACGCCGCGGCCGAGCAACTCCTGCTCGCCCGGCACGTTCAGGTAGCGGGCCGCGGAGCCCATGGCGAGAATCACAGCGTAGGCCTCGTGGACCTCGCCGCCGACGGTCACCTTCTTGATGGGACCGGTCAGGTCGAGGGCGTCGACGTCCTCGGTGCGGATGTCGGTGCCGAAGCGCTTGGCCTGCTCCCGCATCTCCTCCATGAGGTCGGGGCCCATGATGCCCTCGCGGAAGCCGGGGAAGTTCTCGACCTCGGTCGTGGTCATGAGCGCGCCGCCGAACTGGGTGCCCTCGAAGAGCAGCGGTTCCAGTTCCGCCCGGGCGGCGTACACCGCGGCGGTGTAGCCGGCCGGACCGGAACCGACGATGATCAGGTCGCGAACAGGCGTGCTCAAGGTGGCCCTCCGAAGCTGTTGTGCAGAATCTCGATCGCTCGAGCGTGAGCGTGTCGGTCAACAACAGCCTAAACGCTGTTGTTCCCGTGCCTATTTGCCCTCCGCTTCGCTCCGGGCGGTTCGCGGCCCTGGCAAGCTCGATTCTTCCCTCCTCCGCTCCCCCGCTCCAAGGCGGAGGTCTATTCCAGCCGCAGTCCAGAATCGAGCCGGGCCGCGAACTACAGGCCGATCTCCAGGATCGTTGGGCGCTAGCCGATATCGGCGCGTCCGAGCACCTGGGGATTGCCTGGGCCGCAGGCTGTTCCGAGGACGGCCGCGGTGATCTGCGGGGGTTTGGGTCCGGCCAGCAGGACCAGGACGCCGGGTGTGCCGGAGAACACGACGCTGCGGGAGCCGAGCACCTGGCGGTCCAGCCCGGCCGCTTGCAGGCACGCGGCGAGCGCGTTGCCGGCCGCCAGCGGGCCGGTGATGTCGTGGCGGCCCATGGCGGTGAGGACGGCCGTCGGCGCCAGACCCGGGTCCAGGTTGGCGTCGGCGGCCGGTTGGGCGGCCGGGGCCACGGTGCGGGTGCTGACGGCGTCCACGGCCACCACGGCGCCCGCGACCACCGCCGCGGCGGCCGCGGCGACAGTGAGCCAGCGCAGGCGGCGGGAGGGGGTCTCGAACGGGACGGGCTCGCCGGGATCCGTGTCGTCCTCGAACGCGGCCGGGGGTTCGGGATCCTCGAGCTCACGGGGATCGAGCCGGCCGGTATCGAAGACGGAGCCGTCGAGCACCGGCATGGGGGTGGTGGAGGGCGGGGCCGGATGGGTGGAGCGGGTGACGGGCGGCGGCGCGACGGGCAGCCGGGTGACGGTGGCGGGCCGGTCGGCGGTGGCCGGGGCCTCGTCGCCGGTGGCGAGGTCTTCGATCATGCGTTCCAGACGGGCGGCCACCTCGGCGGGCATGGGGTGGGCGATGTGTTCGTCGCGGCCGAGGTCGTGCAGGCGATCGTCGACGCGGTCGAGTGAGTGCAGATAGCGCATGGCCTCCGGGTCGCGGCGGACCGCGGGCCAGAGCCGCTCGGATTCCTCCGGCGGCAGACTGCCGCCGTGCAGATCGGCGAGCAGTTCGGTGGAGAAGGGCGGCGTGGGTACCGCGGTACCCGCCATTGCTCCTCCGGTGTCCTCCATTGCCCCTCCAGGGCCTCGAGTAGGAAACGCAGACCTGTCTTTGTATCCGACGCAGCGGAACCGTTCAAGGTTCCCCCAATATCGCGTTGTTCGAGGGGAATTCAGGTGTTCATCGCAGGTCCGGAATTCGCTTCGCGAAAGTGCGCCGCGAGCCGCCGTCGCCCGCGGGCGCACCGGCTCTTGACGGTGCCCTCCGGAATGCCCAGCAGCGCAGCGGCATCCGCGATGGAGTAGCCCTCGAGCTCGATGGCGACCAGGGCGGTGCGCTGGTCGGCGGGCAGGGTGAACAGCGCCGCGTCGACCATCAGGCTGGCCTCCAGGGCCGCGAAATCGTCTCGCGGGCAGCGTGGTTCGTCGGCCGTGTCCTCGGACAGGGGTTCGGTGCGGCGCAGCTTGTTGCGGCGGATGCGGTCCAGGCAGGCATTGACCACGATGCGGTGCAGCCAGCTGCGCACCTCGGCGTCGCCGCGGAAGGCGCCCGCGGCCTTGTGCGCGGACAGCAGGGCGTCCTGGAGCGAGTCGGCGGCGTCCTCGGGGCCGTAGGAGGCGCGTAGCGCGGTCTGCCAGAGATGGTCGCGGTGGCGGCGGAGCAGTTCGGCGAAGGCGTAGGGTGCCCCACCGGCGTGGGCGGTGAGCAGGTCGCGATCGCTGACCTGCCGTGCTTCCACGAGTTCGTGCGCTGACGACAATGCTTCCCCTCAGACCGGTGGCACGGCCTGTTCACGGGCCGGGCGTCACCGAGATGTGTGGCTGTCATCCGGGACCGTAGAAGTCGGCGCCCGGGAGCTCCCCTTGCCGAGAGTACGCAAGATCATATCGAAGATAACGATTCGGTAGCAACGAAAATTGAGAAAAAGCGCAGGTAGCAGGCCGCTTGGTCTGAATTGCGCGATCTGCTTGTAATCAGCGCTCAGTGTTGCTCAACTCTCAGGTTCGCGGCCGTCTCGTTCTGGTCTGCGGCTGGAATAGACCTCCGCCTTGGAGCGGGGCAGCGAAGCGGAGGAGCGGAGGAGGGGACAACGAGACCTTCAGGGCCGCGAACCAGCCCGGAGCGAAGCGGAGGGCAGATCAGACGCTGGCTTCGAACCGGATCTCGGCGATCGAAGACTGGAACTGGCCCCCGTTGTTGGCGAGCTGGGTGATCCACACCAGCACGTAGCGGGCCGGCTGATCGGCCCGCACCGGAATCTCGGTGGTGCCGTCGCCGAGCACCGCCGACCCGATCAGCTGGGTCTGATCCAGGGTCGGCGAGGCGGTCGGCGAGGTGCGGATCTCGACCTGTGTTCCGGGCGAGGGCGATTCGATGATCACCTTGGTCAGCTTGCTGGGGCTGCCCAGGGTGGTCAGTACGCCCACGCCCTTCTTCAGGGCCGGGAACTGCTGGAAGTAGGCATCGGTGCGCCAGGTGGTGGCCGGGTTGTTGTCCAGCACCGCCGCGACGCTGCCGACATTGTCCGGGGTGCCCTCCGGGGAGAACACCGTGGCGCCGGTGACCGGCACCGGCACTCCGCCGGTGGCCGGCGCGCCGGCCGGAGCCTGGGACGCGCCGGGGCCGGCCGGCGTCGTCGCCGAGGTGGTGAGGCCGATATTGCGCTGTTCGTTGAGCGGCGCGTTGGCGGAGCCGGGCGCGAAGACGCTCAGCAGCCACCAGATGATGACGCCGACCACCAGCGCGGCCAGCACGCCCAGACCGACCAGGATCCACATCATCCGCTGCGAGCGTTCCTTCTCGGCGGCGAGCAGTTCCGGATCGGCGAGGGTCTCGTCGGGTGCGCTGGGCGGCTTCTGACCCAGGCGCAGCACCGGGATGAAGTCGGTCTTCTGGTCCACCACCGACGCCTGCTCCAGCACGTGCTGGACGGTGGCGGCGGTGCGCACGCCCTTGTTGGACTCCAGCGACCGCACCGCGACCGCGGAGATCTCGAAGGGCACCTCGGGCCGAATGGTCCGGGGCTCCACCGGCGTTCCGTCCGGGCCGAAGTCGGCCAGCGGCAGGCCACCGACGGTGGCCGCGCTACCGGAGATGCCGCCGACCCGGATCGGCCAGTGCGCGGTCATGAGCGCGTAGAGCATGGCGCCCAGGCCCCGCACGTCGGACTGGGCGTCCGAGTCGGACAGCGTGCCGGGGAAGGCCAGCACGGCGTCGCCGGCCGCGCTGATGCGCACCCGGTCCGGATGGTCGATGGACAGCGAACCGCCGCCGCGGTGCGCCATTTCGGCCGCGGCCGCCAGCGCCCGGACGGCGCGCGCGGCGCCGATCGGCGACGGCACGGTCTCGGCCATCTCCTTGAGCGAGCGGCCGGGGGTCCACTCGGCCACCACGATGCCGCCGGAGGAGCCGCGCACCACGTCCAGCACGCGGGCCAGACCGGGCGAGTTGATCCGGCCCAGGCGCAGTGTGCGGGACAGGATGGCCTGCGGCCCATCGTGTCCGGAGTTGTCGGTGGCCTGCTGATCGGCGTCGACGAAGGTGAGCGCGACCTCGCGGTCCAGTTTCACATCGAGGGCCTGCCAGAACTTCAGGCCGCGCGCGCCGCCGTGGCTGGTCAGCAGCCGGTACCGGCCGCCCGCCACCGACGCGCCGGGCGTCAGTTTGGGGCCGCGCTGGATGCGCTTGCTCGGCGATTCCACCCGCATGGGCGGCATCTGCGGCGAGATGGCCTCGTACACACCGGTTTCGGGACCGGCGTGGTCCTCGGCCTCCGGTAGGTGCTCGGGTTCCTCATGGTCGCCTTGACCGCCGGAGCGGGCCGCGGATTCGGCTCGGCCACCGGGCTTTCCGCCGGCTGCGCCGGAGGGAGGGGTGTCCGTGGAGAGCCCGCCGCCCGCGGCCGTTGCGGATTCGGCGGCCGGGACACCGCCCGCCGCATCGTCGCTCACCCTCGTTCCTCCTTCGCCCTGGTGTGTCGAAGACCGATGTATCGGAGCCGGAACCGCTGCGCCGGCATCCGAAGTCGTGCGGAAGCCGCCGTCCGGTGTCCGTGCACTGTCCGGCGTGCCGCGGGAGCTGTCCGCGGACATGCCGGTCTGGGCAGTTGCGCTTGCCTGCCGAACAGGGTACGGGAACTCGGTCTTTTCGGTGAGTTCAACCGCATCGGGCCGGATGACGGGCAGCACCATGGTCTGCGCGTCGAGGTACGGATCGAAGCGGTAGTAGTACGGCGCCGCCCGCAGGTCCGGTTTGGGCAGCAGCGTGGTCTCGTGGATGTCCTCGAGCGGGGTGCCGTCGAGGTCGAGATCGGGTGCGGGCGGGGTGATGCCGAGCCGGCGCGAGACCGCGACGGTGATGGCCACGATCTCGGGAATGCCGAGCAGGCGCATCAGGCCGAAGGCCACGCCGAACATGACGAGGGCGGTGAGGCCGACCCGAACCAGCGAGCCGATGCCGCCGAAGGACTCCGAAAGCCGGTGCAGTCCCAGCACCTTGTCCACGATGAGCAGGACCGCGCCACCGGCCAGCGATGCCAGCACCACCCGCGTGATGGTGTGGCCGACGTTGGCCATGCGCAGATCGCCCAGGCTGCGGTGCAGCAGCCAGCCGCCGATGATGGCGCCGGTGACGAAGCCGAGCCCGCGGGCCACACCGAGGGCGATGACCACATGGTCGGCGGAGAACAGGACCGGTGCCAATGCGGACAGCGTGATCTGCACGCTGGTGATGCCGAGAATGATCCAGGTAGGTGTCCACGCCTGTTCGCGAGCGTAGAAGACCCGCAGGTGAATCAGCACCAGCGCATAGGGAATGAGGTTGAACGCCGACCAGGACACCGCCTCGCCGAGTCGCGCAGCGTCAGCGCCGAAGCGGCCGTAGCCGTAGATCGCCTCGCCGATCTGAGGTCCGGCGAAGGTGAGGAAGGTGACGATGGGGATCAACGCGATCATGGTCAGCCGGGTGGCCGCGCCCAGGTCGTCCACCACCGCCGGGGTGTCGTCGGCGGCGGCGTTGCGGCTCAGCCTCGGCATGATCGCGGTGAGCAGGGTGACGCCGAGCACGCCCCACGGCAGTTGCAGGAGCAGCCAGGCGTTCTGGTAGATGGTCGGACCCGCGACGTCGGCGTGCGAGGAGACCCGCAGTGTGAAGCTGAAACCGGCCTGGCTGATCAGGACGTAGAGCACGATGGCCGCGGCCATACCGCCGAACTGCTTGAGACGCGCATCCAATCCCCATAGGGGGCGTAGGTCGATGCCTTCTCGCCGGATCGCCGGCAGCAACGTCGCTACCTGGACCGCCACGCCCAGGGTGGTGCCGATACCGAGTAACAGCAGTTTCGGTTCGCCCATCCGAATCGGATCCAGTGTGATCTCGCCCGGCGCCAGCGCGAACAGACCGAGCACCAGCAGGGCGACGCAGTTGTTCAGGACGGGTGCCCAGGCACCGGGCTTGAACACCTGGTGGGTGTTCAGAATCGCCATCAGCAGCGCCGACATTCCGTACAGCAGGACCGCGGGAATCAGCATGTAGGTCAACGCGGTGGTGAGTCCGGAATTGACCTTGCTGTCGGCGGAGAGGAAGACGTGCTTTGTAAGTACCGGGGTGAGAATCAACGCGATGACCGTGCCCGTGCCCAATACGGTAAGCGCCGTGGTGAACAGGCGGCGCACGAAGGCCGCGCCACCGTCGGCGTCCTCACGCTCGGCACGGACCAGTGTTGGCACGACGATGGCGGTCAGCACCGCGCCGAGTAGCAGCTCCGAGATCATGTTCGGGATCGAGCTGGCGATGGTGAAGGCACTGGCGATGGCCGGTCCGAGCACAGTCAGCAGCAGAGCCTGTTTGGCGAAACCGGTGATACGGCTGATCAGGGTTGCGAGGGCGAGGGACCCGGTATCCCGGACCAGCTTGGCGTTGGAGTTGTCGGGCTTCTCCTCCACCTGTGCGGCGGCGACGGTCGCGGTGCGCGGCGTGGCCTGCCGCTGCGGACCGGTCGCAGGAGCCTGGCGCTGTGGGCCGGTCGACGGAGCCGGGCGCGGGTTCGACATCGGCGGTGTCTGATAGCGCTGTGGGTCGGGGCCGGGCGCATGGTTGCCCTCGCCGCCGGGGTGTCCCCAGTGGTAGCGCTCTTCGGCCGGGACGCGCCCGCCGGCCATGGGATCGGGTCGTCCCTGCTGGGGGCGGGGGCGGTGCATGATGGGCCCGGATTCGCCGGGCAGCGGCGCCTGCCGCTGCGGACCGGACGGTTTGGCCGGATACTGCTGTCCCGGGTATCCCTGCGGATTACCGGGAACCGCTCGCTGCTGTCCGGAGGCCGGGCCCTGCGGGCCGCGCGGGCCGGGGCGGGGCGCGCCGCGTTCCCACGGCGCCGATGGCGTGCGCCGCGGCGGCGGCCCGTCGGGTCCCTCTGGTCGGCCGGATGAGCGCGGCCCGCCGTACTCGCTCACCGTGCCTCCTGTCGTTTCTTGTCCCGCTTACCCGTGCGCCCCGCACTGTCGTCTCCGCCTCGGGGTTCGGGGTCGAACCCTTCGTCGGCCGGGTCGGCCTGTCCGCGGAAGCGGTGCCAGAGCCGGCGGCCGACCAGCAGGAGCAGCAGCGCGCAGGCGCACGCAGTAATTATTGCCAACACCTGACCGTAAGCGTTGGACCGCACCGATACCGATACGGCATTGCCGAGCGGCACCCCGTCGGATGTGGTAAGCGCGATGGGAATGACCAGGTTTCGGCTGTCGGATACCTCGGTGGGGATCTGGAAGGATCGATTCCCCTTGGCGGGCAGCTGCTGTTCGCCGATATCAGTGATGTTCGTCTCGGCCGGCGCGTCGATCTTGAAGCGCACCCGGATGGCCACCGGCAGGTCGTTGCGGGCCACCAGCAGCAGCGGACTCTGCTCGGAGGCGAGGGTGTAGACGCCGCCGGGCGGCAGTACCGTCACCGAACCGTAGAGGTTGTCCATGGTTTTGGTGGTCTGGTCGAGCCGGCGCTGGGCGTTGGTGTCCGCGGCGGCGGTCCCGGCCCGCCGGTCGGACAGCGAGAGCACCCGGATCAGGTCGTCGCGCAGCGGGGTGAGGAAGGCGCGCGGGCTGAGTTCCTGCTGCGGCACGTCCACCAGCGCGCTCATCAGCTCGGTGATGCGCTGGGCCTGCTGGCGCACCGGCTCGGCGAAGTGGGCGGGTACCGCGTCGTCGGCGGCCTCGCTCGGGTAGTCGAGCTGGTAACCCTGCGGATCCGGCTGCTGCGCAACCAGATCGGTGAAGGGCCGCGGCGTGGCCAGGCCGTTCTTCATCAGCAGGTCCAGTTGTCCCAGCACGGTGGCGGCTTCGTCCCGGTTGGCGCCCCACTGCTGCGGGGGCATCAGCAGCGCCGAGCGCGGGCGGCCGGGTTCCGGGTTGAGCGCGGTCCAGGCCATGGCCCCGAGCGCGTCCTGCAGCCGGGCGGCGCGGGAGTCGTTGGTGACCTCGTAGCGGACCTTGTCGGGGGTAAAAGGCGGTGTGGGTGGATTGGATCCGATGGCGGCCAGCGCGGTCGCGGCCCAGATGTCGAAGGTGGCGGCGTGCAGGGTGGCGGGCGCGGGCGGCGGGGTCGCGCCGGCGGCGGGCGGCAGGGTGATGTCGGCGAGGTTCACCACGTCGGGGGTGCCGGGTTCGGGGGCGGCGCCGCCCGGTGGGGTCTTGGCGGCGGTGAAGTTGGCGTGGTTGTCGCCGGTGGTCACGGCATTGTCGGCGAGCAGGGTGGTGGTGAAGCCGTGGTGCGCGAAGAGGGTGGCGCCGTCGGTGTCGACGGTGCCGGCGTCCGGAACGGCCACGCCGCGTACCGATTTCACCGCGAGCAGGGAGTCGATCAGGTCGGCGGGCGCGTTGAGCGCGCGGTCGGCCAGCGTGACGTCGCCGGCGGCGGCCAGCGCGCTCGGGTCGACCTGCGCGAACGGCAGTGCCACCACGCACATTCCGGGTGCGAGGGCGCGCAGCCGTTCCAGCCACGCCTTGGCGGCGTGGCTGCCGGTGCCGGAGCGGGTCGGCCCGTCCGGATCCGAGGGGCTGGCCAGCACCCGGTAGTCCCTGGTCATGTCGGACACGGTGATGAGCAGGTCCGGGTCGACGGCCAGGCAGAGCGCGTTGACGAGGTTGCGGTCGCGCCCACTGTCGGGTTTGACCACGCCCTCCAGGGCCGACAGCAGCTGGTCGAGTCGTCCGCCCTGCGCGAGCGAGGCGGCCAGGTCGTCGTCGGTGAGCAGCGCCTGCCCGTCGGGGGTGCCGGGCTGTCCGGCGACCAGCCGGGGCCGGTCGGCCAGCGGCCACAGCATGGTGGTGGCCACCGGCGGGGCGTCGACGGCGGGCGGAGGGGCCGGTGCGAGCGCGCGTTTGGGGTCGGTGCCGGGGACGCCGAGGACGGGCAGCAGGAAGCGGGCGTCGTCGAGGCGGGCCTGCCCGCCGTACGCGGGCTGGCCGTTCACATTGAGCAGCAGCGGATAGACGCCGGGCGCGGCGATGTCGAGCGACGAGATGTCGCTGGGCAGATCGGTTCCCGCGCGCAGGGCGACGGTGAGGCTGAACTGTTTGCGCTGCCCCGGGGTCAATCGGTCCGAGACGTCCTGAAATTCGCCGTTGATGTCGTAGTTGATCTGGTCCAGGCGCAGGGTGGAGCGCAGTCCGCTGGGGCTGGTGACGGCCGCGCCGCGCTGGATGCGGATGCTGACGTCGTCCACCGGCCGGTCACCGATGTTGGTGACGGTGCCCGACACCACGAAGTAGGGGTCGCTGGCGGCGGTGATGGCGGTGGGCGTCACCGAATCCAGGGACAGCTTCAGGAATTTCGGTCCGCTCGGCTGTCCGCTGCCGCTGCCGGTGGGTTCGGCGGCGGCAATGGGTGTGCCGATTCCGGGTCCGATTCCCAGCATCGTGAGCACCGCCAGCATTACCGCGACGAGTGAAAGCAGCGTGCGCTGCGATCCCGCACGCGTCATTGTCTGCCGTTCTCCATCCGGTCGATCAGCCGGTTGGCGACCTCGGCCAGCCTGCGTTCGTCAGCGTAGGCGAGCCGGGAGTCCAGTTCGCTCAAGGGAACCCAGGCCACCTTGGTGACCTCGACGTCGGCATCGGAGAGTTCACCGCCGAGTGAGCGCATCAGATAGTGGTGCACGGTCTTGTGTACCCGCCGCCCCTCGGTGACGAACCAGTAATCGATGCTGCCGAGTTCGGCGACCACGGTGCCGTGGATGCCGGTCTCCTCCTGCACCTCGCGAATGGCCGTCTGCTCGGCGGTCTCGCCCTCTTCGATGTGGCCCTTGGGCAGCGACCAGAGCAGTCGTCCGCGCCGGTCGGTGCGTCCGATGAGGGCGGCGCAGCGTTTATCGCTGGGGCCGTCGAGGCCGTCCACCACCAGTCCGCCCGCGGAGGTTTCGCGGACCGTGCGCATGCGAGGCTTGGCCGCACCGGTGGATTTCGCCGCGGTACCGGCCGAACCACGCCGCCGGGGCTGGCGGCGTCGACTGTTCGCGCGATCGGCCGGGGACACTGCGTCAGTCTATAGGGGACGGCGGCTCCGCCCGCCCCAGCGGAGTAGCTCCTATATATACAGAGCTCTCATAGCAGGTAGACGCCGGTCATGGCGCGGCACGCCGGGTGACCGGCGGGAGCGGCAGGACACTTTTCGGGGATCGCGACCCCGACCGACTAAGCTGCGTTTTCGTGGTTTCGCCGAAGTCCGAGGAAGCAGCTGTGGAGGATCGTCGTACTCGCCTGCTGGCGGCGGCCGCGATAACGCTGGGACGGCTCTCGGATGTGCTCACTCCGCTGGGTGAACTGTTCGCCGCGCACGGTCATCAGCTGTATCTGGTCGGCGGTAGCGTGCGCGACGCGGTGCTCGGCCGGTTGGGCACCGATCTGGACTTCACCACCGATGCCCGCCCCGAGGTGGTGCAGGAGCTGATGCGCGGCTGGGCCGACCGCCTCTGGGACACCGGTGGTCTGGCCTTCGGCACGGTGAGCGCGGCCAAGTCCGGGCAGCAGCTGGAGATCACCACCTTCCGCAGCGACGCCTACGACCGGGTCTCGCGCAATCCGGAGGTCACCTTCGGCGACACACTCGAGGGTGATCTGGTGCGCCGCGATTTCACGGTGAACGCGATGGCGGTGCGCATCGGCGCGCTGGGCGAGCTGGAGTTCGTGGATCCGCTGAACGGCGTCGAGGCGCTGCTGGCCGGGGTGCTGGATACGCCTGCGCTGCCGCATGATTCGTTCCACGACGACCCGCTCCGCATGCTGCGCGCCGCGCGCTTCGTCGCGCAGCTGGGTTTCCGGCTGGCGCCGCGGGTGCGGGCGGCGATCGTCGAGATGGCTCCGGAGATCGATCGCATCACGGCCGAGCGGGTGCGGGCGGAGCTGGACAAGCTGATCGGCGGCGAATACCCGACCGAGGGCATCGACGTCATGGTCGAGACCGGGCTGGCCGAGCGGGTGCTGCCGGAGGTCCCGGCCATGCAGCTGGAGATCGACGAGCACCATCAGCACAAGGACGTCTACCAGCATTCGCTGACCGTGCTGCGTCAGGCCATCGACCAGGAGCAGGGCGATCCGGATCTGGTGCTGCGCTGGGCCGCCCTGCTGCACGACATCGGCAAGCCGCCGACCAAGCGCAATGAGCCCGGCGGCGGGGTCAGCTTCCACCATCACGAGGTGGTGGGCGCGAAGATGGTGCGAAAGCGCATGCGCGCCTTGAAGTATCCGAAGCAGTTCACCGAGGACGT
This sequence comes from Nocardia sp. NPDC004711, assembly GCF_053601595.1. Lineage (NCBI taxonomy): Bacteria > Bacillati > Actinomycetota > Actinomycetes > Mycobacteriales > Nocardiaceae > Nocardia > Nocardia sp. NPDC004711. The sequence continues at coordinate 181,722 of NZ_JBSGCB010000006.1, forward strand.
GGCGCGGCTGGTGTACCTGCACCTGCGTTTCCACGGCTACGGCAAGGGGCAGTGGACCGATTCGGCGGTGCGCCGCTACGTGACCGACGGCGGTGAGCTGCTCCCCCGTCTGCACAAGCTGGTCCGCGCCGACTGCACCACCCGCAACAAGCGCCGCGCCGCCGCCCTGCGTTCGACCTACGACGATCTGGAGACCCGGATCGAACGCCTGCGGGAGCAGGAGGATCTGGAGCGGGTGCGCCCGGATCTGGACGGCAATTCGATCATGGAGCTGCTGGACCTGAAGCCGGGCCCGGATGTCGGCAAGGCGTGGCGTTTCCTGAAGGAACTGCGCCTGGACCGTGGTCCGATGACGCGCGAAGAGGCCGAGGCGGCCCTGCTCGAATGGTGGCCGACCCAGCAGGTTCGATAGCCCCGGGAGTCGGGCTTTCCTAGAAGATGATCAGCGTCGTCCCCGCGACGATGGCCGAGCGGATCTGCGCGAGATCGAACGAGCCGCTGATCGCGGGCAGGTCGACGCTGAAGAACACGTGCTCCCCGACGTGTTCGGCCCGGCTGATGCGCGCCTCGCTGGGCAGCCCCGACAGCGGAATCGGGTTCAGCGTCGTGAATCGCCTGGGCGCGCGCACCTTTCGCCAGTGGGCCCGGTGCACGGTGATGGACAGGACGTTGTCGGTGATCTCGGCCGCGGCCAGCGCCCGGATGCTGCGGCGGCGGTGGCGGGCCAGGATGAGCCCGTCATCGGCGGGCTGCAGTTCCCAGTCCGGCTGCCAGGTGTTGATCCACTCCAGCAGTGCCGCAAGGGTTATCACGCCGGTGAGGTCGAGCTGTGAGGTCCGCAGCTTGGTGGGGACGCCGGGGATCAGCCGCACGCCGTGGGCGATGACGGTGAGTTCCTCGATGGGGTGGGTGTTCCAGATCAGCCCGGTGAGCACGGTTTTGGTCTGGAAGTGCGCCCCGCGCCGGCGCACCTTGAGCGTGTGGAGGGTGGCGCGCAGGTCGTGGCCGAGCAGGGTGGCGCTGACCTCCTGCCCGCCGAATTGGCTCAGGATGCCCTCCGACAGCAGCGTCATGAGGACGTCGGGCATGAGCGCGGTGACTGTCCCGGCTCCGAAGTCGGCGGCTGGTTCGAGCCAGGCGGTGGTGAAACTGGTCCACTGGTCCAGCCAGCTCTGATCGAACAAGCGTCTTCCGAGGTCCATACCCAGGTCTACCGCGCGCAGGGGTGACCAGGCCTTCGGATCGAAATACGTGGCCATGATTGCTTCGAGCGTACTGGCCGCCGGTGCGGGCGCCAGCGGCGCGAAAGTGAACTGGAACACCTTGCCGGCGGTTTTTGTCCGCATCTACGGTTCGATTCGATTGGTATTTCCGTATTTGCGGATCTATTCTTCTTGTCATGCCCGAAATTCGGATTCGTGACGCCGCCCAGCTGCTGGGCGTCAGCGACGACACCGTACGCCGCTGGATCGACGGTGGCGTGCTGTCCGCGCGCAAGGACGAATCCGGTCGCCTGGTGGTGGATGGCAGCGAGCTCGCGGAATTGGCCGTCGAGCAGGCGCGCACTCCACAGACCCGGATGGCTAGTGCCAGTTCGGCACGCAATCGTTTTCCCGGATTGGTCACCAGGGTGGTGGCCGACACCGTGATGGCACAGGTGGAGATGCAATGCGGACCGTTCACAGTCGTGTCGTTGATGAGCAGCGAGTCGGTGCGCGAGCTGGGGCTGCAGCCCGGCAGCGTGGCGTGGGCGAGCGTGAAGGCCACCACGGTGGTGGTCGAGACCGCCACGGAAACCGGTGGCGCGGCCTAGGTTCCAGGTCCGGAGCCGCGCTGGCCGCGACCGCGGTGCTGGGCGCGGGTCTGCTCTCGGGCTGCGGTTCCTCCTCGGACAGCAGTGACACCACGACGATCACGGTCTTCGCGGCCGCCTCGCTCAAGCAGGTGTTCACCCAGCTGGGCACCCAGTACGAGAGCGCGCACCACGGCACGAAGGTGACCTTCTCCTTCGCCGGTTCCTCGGATCTGGTGGCGCAGTTGAATCAGGGCGCGCCCGCCGACGTCTTCGCCTCCGCCGATCAGGCGAACATGGACAAGGCGGTGAAGGGCGGCCGGATCACCGACAAGCCCCAGACTTTCGCCACCAATGTCCTCACCATCGTGACGCCGCCGGGCAATCCGGCGCACATCGGTTCGCTGGCGGATCTGTCCAAGTCCGGGCTGCGCCTGGTGGTGTGCGCGCCGCAGGTGCCGTGCGGTTCGGCCACCAAGAAGGTGACCTCCGGTGCGGGCGTGTCGATTTCGCCGGTCAGCGAGGAGTCCTCGGTGACCGACGTGCTGGCCAAGGTGACCTCGGGGCAGGCCGACGCGGGCCTGGTCTACGTGACCGACGCGGCCGGCGCGGGTAACAAGGTGACGACGGTGAACTTCCCGGAGTCCGCGACCGCCGTGAACACCTATCCGATTGCCACCGTGGCTGATTCGAAGAATGCCGTGGCCGCCAAGGACTTCGTCACGCTGGTCACCGGGCCCGATGGGCAGCAGGCGCTGCAGCAGGCCGGTTTCGGACGGCCGTGATCAAGCCCCCGGTCTGGCTGCTGCTGCCGGCGGCCATCGGCTTCGTGCTGGTGGCCGGTCCGCTGGTGGCGCTGACCGGGGCGGTGGACTGGTCGCATTTCCTGGATCTGATCACCTCGGAGTCCTCGCGGGTGGCGCTGCTGCTGAGCCTGCGCACCTCCGTGGCGGCCGCGCTGCTGTGCGTGCTGCTGGGTGTGCCGATGGCAGCGGTGCTGGCCCGCTCGCGCTGGCGGGCGCTGCCGGTGCTGCGCGCACTGGTGTTGCTGCCCTTGGTATTACCGCCGGTGGTGGGCGGTCTGGCGCTGCTGTACCTGTTCGGGCGGAACGGGCTGGTGGGCCACCAGCTGGAGTCGCTCGGCATCCGCATCGCCTTCAGCACGACCGCGGTGGTGCTGGCGCAGACCTTCGTGGCGCTGCCGTTCCTGGTGATCACGCTGGAGGGCGCGATGCGCACCGCGGGCGACCGCTACGAACGGATCGCCGCCACCCTGGGTGCGCGGCCGTCGCTGGTGTGGTGGCGGGTGACCTTGCCGCTGCTGCGCCCCGCGCTGGTGTCGGGCACGATCCTGGCCTTCGCCCGCGCCCTGGGCGAGTTCGGCGCGACGCTCACCTTCGCGGGCAGCCTGCAGGGGAAGACCCGCACGCTGCCGCTGGAGATCTATCTCCAGCGCGAGTCCGATCCGGATGCCGCCGTGGCGCTTTCGCTGCTGCTGGTGCTGGTCGCGGCGGTGATCGTGCTGGTGGCCTACCGGCGGCCGGAGGCGCGCTAGCGTGGCTGCCATGTCGCCGATATTCGTCTCCCGTGCCGAGCGCATCGTCGAAGCGCTGCTGACCGCCGGCCCGCAGCTGGCCGCCTCGGTGGGCGACCACCGCGCCGATCATCGGCTCCCCGACTGGTCGGCGGAGGCGGTGCGCGGGCATGCCGAGCTGCTGCGCGAGGCCTCGCACACCCTGGCCGAGGTCGATCCGGACGACCTGGCCCCCGCGGACGGCGTCGATCTCGCGCTCCTGCAGCAGCGGGTCGACGGCCTGCTGTTCGAGCTCACCGAAATCCGCGAGCACGAGTGGAATCCGCTGACGCACAACCCCGGACCGCTGCTCCACCACCTGCTGGCGCGCCCGTTCGCGCCCGCCGAGGTGCGGCTGGCGGCGCTGCGCGACCGGCTGGCGGCGGTGCCCGACGCGCTGGCCACGGCCCGCGCGCTGCTCGGCGAGATGCCGCGCGTGCACGTCGAGACCGCCATCGGGCAGTTCGGCGGCGTGACCGCGCTGGTGCGCGATCAGGTGCCCGCGCTGGCCGCCGAGGTGCCCGGCTTCGAGATCGAACCCGCTGCCACCGCGGCGATGTCGGCGCTGACCGACTTCACCGCGTGGCTCACCGGCCGGGTCGAGGGCGCGGACCGCGATCCGCGTCTGGGCCGCAGGCTGTGGGAGGCCAAGCTCTGGCACACCCTGGACACCGAGCTGGGGGCGCGGGAGATCCTGGACCGCGCGCACCGGCACCTGGATCAGCTGACCGGCGAGATCCGCTCCGCGGCAGGCGAACTGCTCGGGGTCGCGAATCCGGATGCGGAGACCGTCCGCCGGGCGCTGGCGCAATTGTCGGCGGACCGACCGGCCGATGACACGGTGGTCGCGGTGGCGACCGCGGCGCTGGCGGAGGCCACCGCCTTCGTCCGCGACCACGACCTGGCCACCCTGGTCGAGGATCCGCTGGTCATCCAGAAGATGCCGGAGTTCGCGCGCGGGGTGGCGGTGGCGTACTGCGATCCGGTCGGCCCGCTCGAAACCGCCGAGCTGCCGACCTTTTTCGCCATCGCACCGACCCCGGCGGACTGGTCGCCCGAGCGGGTGACCTCGTTCTATCGCGAATACAACAACCACATGATGCGTAATCTGACCGTGCACGAGGCCATGCCCGGCCACTACCTGCAACTCGCCCGGTCGCGCCGCTTCCGCGGCTCCACCCCTGTGCGCGCGCTGTGCTGGAGCGGCACCTTCATCGAGGGCTGGGCGGTCTACACCGAGAAGCTCATGGCCGACACCGGTTTCGGCGGCCTGCCGGTCCGGTTGCAGCAGCTGAAGTCCCACCTGCGCATGACCATCAACGCCATCCTCGACCAGTCGGTGCACTGCGACGGCATGACCGAAGCCGAGGCCCTGCGGCTGATGCGGGACCGCGGCCTCCAGGAGGAGGGCGAGGCCGCCGGCAAGTGGCGCCGCACCCTGCTCAGCTCCACCCAGCTCTCGACCTATTTCGTCGGTTATACCGAGGTCGCCGCGATTGCCGCCGCCCGCCCCGCCACCACGCCCCCGCGCGACTGGCACGATGCCATGCTCGCCCACGGCTCCCCTGCCCCGCGCCATCTGCGCACCCTGCTCGGTCTCGACGGGAGCTGATTCGATGACCCGCTCGGCGATCGTTGTGGTCCGGGCTCGCGCGGTGGTGCCCCGAACCTGCTGCGGGGCGGACTGTTACACCCAATTCCCGGTTGCCCGCCAGGTGTGGCCGGTGGGGTACGCATGCTACTCGGGGCGGATCGGATGAGCGGGCTGGCGGTGTCGGCACGTCTGGCCGACCGGGATTTCCAGGTTCGGCTGGAGATTCCGGCCGGGGAGGTGCTGGCCGTGCTCGGCCCCAACGGTGCAGGCAAATCCACCCTGCTGGATGTGGTTGCCGGACTGGTGATTCCGGACGAGGGCGAGGTCCGGCTGGGCGAGCGAGTGCTGACGGATGTCGCGAAAGGCATTGCGGTGGCGCCGCATCGGCGGGCCGTCTCGTTGCTGGCGCAGGATGCCCTACTCTTCCCGCATCTGTCGGTGGCCGCGAATGTGGCCTTCGGGCCGCGCAGCCGGGGTGTGCGCGGCCGGGCCGCCGCCGCTCTCGCGCGGGAATGGCTGCGGGCCGTCGATGCCGAGGAATTCGCGGACCGGTCGCCCGGGTCATTGTCCGGCGGTCAGGCGCAGCGGGTGGCCCTGGCCCGCGCGCTGGCCGTGCACCCGCGGGTATTGTTGCTGGACGAGCCGATGGCCGCGCTGGATGTGACCGCGGCGCCCGCCATGCGTGCGCTGCTGCGGAGAGTCCTGCGGGAACCCGCGTCCGGCAGTGCGGACGATGAAAATGGCGAGTTGATCGCCACCGCACGGGATATCGCCGCGCATCCGGTGAAGCTGCCGGATGCCCGGCCCAGCGCCACGATTCTGGTGACACACGACATCATCGACGCGGTGACCCTGGCCGATCGGGTCGCGGTCCTCGAGGCCGGGCGGGTGATCGAGTCCGGTTCGGTGGCTGCGGTATTGGCGCGGCCCCGCAGCCGGTTCGCTGCCCGGATCGCCGGAGTCAACCTGATCATGGGTGCGGCGGTGAGCGGCGGCAGCGCCGGGCTGGGTGCGGTCACGGACGGGACGGTCGAGGTCTTCGGCCGGTCCGAGGGCGAGTGGACGGCCACCGGGCGGGCGGCGGCGGTGTTCTCGCCGGTGGCCGTGGCGGTGCATCTGGAGCATCCGGAGGGCAGTCCCCGCAATGTGTTCCGGGTGCGGGTGGCGGAGCTGGAGGATCGCGGCGGTCTGGTGCGGGTACGCGGGGTGGACGGTCCGGGGGCGGCCGCGGGCCTGGCCGCGGATCTGACTCCGGCCGCGGTGGCCCAGCTCGGTGTGGTCCCCGGGATGGAGGTGTACTTCGCGGTGAAGGCGACCGAAGTAGAGGTCTACCCGTATTGACCTGTCGCCGGGGGCATTCAGGCGGCCGCCAGGGCGCGCGCAGCAGCTGGTCGCGGTCCATCAGGTCGGCGACCACGTGGTTGCCGGCGCCCCGGCCGAGGGACAGGACCGTGTAGCCGTGCTCCTGCGGGGCGCGGGTGATGTGCCCGCCGAGGGCGCCGCTCGCACCGGCCAGGAGGATGTTCTTGGGGTCGTTCATGTCCATGGGACAGGGAATGCCCGCCGGAAGTGGCAGCACACAGCTGTGATCCATGACACAGTTTCTGGCGTGACATTCTTGTCGCCGGATGCGGGCGCGCCCACAATCGGATCACGACGAACAGCTGGAGGACGCATATGACGCTGGATCTGAACAGCGACCTCGGCGAGGGTTTCGGTGACTACACCATGGGTGACGACGCCGCCATGCTGGACGTGGTCACCAGCGCCAATATCGCATGCGGATTCCACGCCGGGGATCCGGCCATCATGCGCCGCACCTGCGCGCTGGCCGTCGAGAAGGGTGTCCGCATCGGCGCGCACGTCGGCCATCGTGATCTGCCCGGGTTCGGTCGCCGCGCCATCGCGATCGCCCCGGCCGCGCTGCGTGACGAGACGCTGTATCAGATCGGCAGCCTCGATGCCTTCGCCCGCGCTGCCGGAGACCGGGTGCGCTACGTGAAACCCCATGGCGCGCTGTATCACCAGGCCGGCGCCGACCGTGCGCTGGCCGACGCCATCGTCGCGGCCCTGCGGGAGTTCGATGCGCGGCTGGCTCTGCTGGGCCCGGCCGGCACCGAGCTCGAGCGGGCGGCGCTGGCCGCCGGAACCCCGTTCGTCGGTGAGGGTTTCGCCGATCGCGGCTATACGCCGGAGGGTCTGCTCGCGCCGCGCGGACTGCCGGGTGCGGTGCTCGGGGCGGATGCGGCGGTGACGCAGGCGCTGTCGATCGCGCGGGACGGCAAGGCGGCCAGCGTGGACGGCGGCACGGTGGCGGTGACGGCGGCCAGCATCTGCGTGCACGGCGATACGCCGGCGGCGGTCGAGATGGCCCGCCGGATTCGCGCCGCGCTCGACGAATCCGGTACGCCCGTCCGGGCTTTCGCGTGATCCGGGGTGGCTGACCATGACCGGTCCCGGGGAATTCGACGACGTCGGCGAGGTGCGGGCGGCGGGTGACCGTGCGCTGCTGGTGATTCCACCGCTGCGCGCCATGGTGGCCGATCTGGTGTCCGCGCTGCAGCCGCGTCCGACGGGGGTGGTCGATGTGCTGCCCGCCGCGGAAACCGTTCTGGTGACGCTGGATTCGCCGCGGTCGGCGCTCTCGGTGCGAAAGCAGCTGCGGGTCCTGCTGGTCCGGCTCGACGCGGCGGCCCGGGTCACCGCCGGTGACCGCGGCCGGCCCCGTCGGCGGCCGGACCGGATCGGTCATCCGTTCGATGAGGTGGCCGGCAACGGCGTCCCCGTCGAACCCGTCGTGATCCCGGTCCGCTACGACGGTGAGGACCTGCCGGAGGTCGCGCGCCTGCTCGGCCTGACCGTGGCCGAGGTCGTCGCCCAGCACACCGGCACCGTATGGCGTTGTGCCTTCGTAGGTTTCGCGCCCGGGTTCGGCTATCTCGAATCGCCGGACGGCCGCTTGACCGTGCCGCGGCGCGCGCGAGCCCGCACCGCCATCCCCGCGGGCGCGGTGGCGCTGGCGGGCGGCTATTCGGCCGTCTACCCCCGCCGCAGTCCGGGCGGCTGGCAGCTGATCGGGACCACCGACCTCTCGGTGTGGGATGTGGATCGGGAACCGCCCGCCCTGGTGCGCTCCGGCGCCCGGGTCCGATTCGTGGATGTGGGGACAGGCTCATGAGCGGATTACGCGTCGTCCGGGTCGGCCCCCTGGCCACCATTCAGGACCTGGGCCGCCCGGGCTGGTTCGACTCCGGGGTGGGCACCGCGGGCGCGGCGGACCGCGCTTCGCTGCGGCTGGCCAATCGCCTGGTCGGGAATCCGGAGGGCGCGGCGGGCATCGAGGTGCTGCTGGGCGGGCTGGAACTGCTCGCCGATCAGCACGTCACGGTGGCGGTGACCGGCGCCCCGGCCCCGGTCACCGTCGACGACCGCCCCATGGGCGCGGCCAGCGTGCTGGAAATCGAAGAGGGGCAACGGCTGCGGCTCGGCATCGCCGACACGGGTCTGCGCACCTATGTGGCGGTGCGCGGCGGCATCGAGGTCGCGCCGGTGCTGGGCTCCCGCAGCCGCGACACCCTCTCCGGCATCGGCCCCGACCCGCTGTGTCCGGGCGATCGGCTCCCGGTGGGAAAGCCGCCGCGGGCGCTGCCCATCGTGGATGTCGCGCCGGTGCCGGCGCTGGGCAACGACCTGCTCACGGTGCGTGCCGTACCCGGTCCGCGGGCCGACTGGTTCACCGACGCCACCGCTCTCTTCGCGGGCGAGTGGACGGTCTCCCCGGACACCGATCGGATCGGCGCGCGGCTGGACCGGCGCAGCGGTCCCGCCCTGCGGCGCAGCGTACCGAGTGAATTACCCACGGAGGGTATGGCTTTGGGCTCGGTGCAGGTGCCGCCCAGCGGTCAGCCCGTCGTCTTCCTGGCGGATCATCCGATCACCGGCGGTTATCCGGTGATCGCGGTGGTGGTGGACGCCGATGTGGACTGCGTGGCGCAGGCCCGCCCGGGCCAGGCCCTGCGCTTCCGGAAGATCGATTGACGCGGGATTTCGTTGCGCTGCCGCAGGATCGCCGGAGTCGCTACTTCAGCGTCGCGTGCATGAGGTACACGTTGTAGCTGTTCCACGCCGACATGGTGAAGTACAGGTCCTTCCCGCTCGACCACGGATGGATGTACCCGCCGTAGGTCGTCGGATAGTCGTCGGTGTCGACCAGGGTCACCGGATCGGTCCAGGCGCCCTGCGGTTCGGCGGCGGTGCGCAGCACGATGGCGTGGCGGTCCAGATCCAGGTAGATCATCTGCCACTGCCCGGTCGACTCGTCGTAGCGCACCGACAGCTCACCGGCGGTCCCGGACAGGATCGGCGTGGCCAGCTGTTCGTCGGGCCCCAGGGCGGGCACCCAGGTATCGGCGATCCAGTACTGGTAGGCCGACTTGTCGAGCACCTGGTCGGTGGCCACCCGGGCCAGCCCGATGGTGCCGAACCGCCCATTGGGCGTGCCGAACATGTACACGTACCCGTCGTGCGGCGCCATGCCCATGACCTGGAACCGTCCCAGCCCGAAGACGTTGTCCCAGCGCGCCCAATCGGATTTGGTCCAGGTCGCGCCGTTGTCGTCGGACCAGGCCAGCCCGCCCAGATTGGTCCACCACATGCCCGGCTTGTGGCGACTCCACCGGGCCACCGACATGTACGTCAGGTACTGCCGCCCGTTCAGCGCGAAGCCGGAGGTCGGGATGGTGGTGATCTCGAAGTTGTCGACCTTGCGGCTGCTCAGGATCTCGGCGGCGTGACACCGGCTGTCCTGGGCGAAGGTGTCCAGCCGCAGGCCCTGGGAGAGATCGCGATTGCTGCTGAACGCGATGGAGTTGCTGCGCCAGTCCTGGTCCCCGGTGCCCGCGCCGATCGGCCCCCAGCCCTTGCCGAAGGTGTCGCCGAAGGCGACGGCGATCTGCCCGGGCTCGGACTCCCACATGATGCCGAGGTCGGTGCCGTCCACCGACCAGCGCATATCGGTGCGGTTGGTGGAGCCGTGCCCGGTCACCTGGTTCACCAGCGCCAGCGAGTCGAGCTCGGCCGGGGCCACGGGCGCGGCGACCGGCGCGGGAACCAGGGGCTGCACGGCGGGCGCGGGCCGGGGCTGCGGTGGCTCGGGATCGCCGCCGGGCACCGGGATCGGGACGGTCTCCGGAATCTGGTCTATCTGGATGTGCGGCAGCTGAATCCCGCCGGAGCCGGAGCCGGCCTGCGGTGCGGGGGTGGGCGCGGGCGCCGCTTCCGGGGCAGGCTGGTCATCGCCGGTGCCGGGATCTCCGGAGGTGTCGGCCGGGTCGCCCGGCGGGTCGGCCGGATCACTCTCGGGCGCAAGGTTTTCCGGCTTGGGACTCTGGTCGTTGCGCAGGTCCGGGCACGGATTGACGCACGGGTCCGGGGGCAGTGGCGCGGGCTCGATGCGGGTGTTGTCCTGCCGCGGACCCGGAATGGGGACCGGCGTGAACTGCGGGACCGGGACCTGAATGTGGATGGTGTTGTCGGGCGGCTGCGGTTGCGGCAGTGGCACATCCGGGTCGGGTTCGCGGGCCAGCGGATCGAATCCCGTTTCGCCGCAGGCGTTCAACGGCGGCGGGGCCCACGGGGCCAAGGGTCCGGCGGTGGCGGGTGTGGCGGGCAGCAGCATGACCGCGGCCATCGCCAGGCTCGAGAGCGCCAGGGCCGCAGGTGCTTCGGAGCGCCGCGCAGTCATCCGTGGTGCGTCTCCTCGTCCGTGATCGGATCCACCTCACCGTAGTCCTGCGGGCCGCATCCGCGGAGCCGTCCCGCCGTGTCGCCGGAGTGGTGTGACCGAGCCGATACCTACTTCGGCTACATACCGACCCGTCGGCGTGAATTGGCCGCAATGGCCAGGACGCCGCCCGCGTAGACCGCCGCCGCGGCCACCACCACCGCCGGTGAGCGGCCGTCGGCCGGAATCAGCATCGCGGTACCCGCCAGCGCCAGCACGAAGGTGATGTTGAAGACCGTGTCCTGCAGGGCGAAGACCTGCCCGCGGTGCGCGTCGTCGATATCGATCTGCATGGCCGCGTCCCCGGTCAGCTTGATGACCTGGCCCACCAGCCCGAGCAGGTAGGCCGCCGCCAGCAACAGCAGCTCCGCCCGCCGCTCGGCGGCCCCGGTGGCGACGGTGATGGGCGTGACCAGGCCCAGCTGTACCGCGATCGCCGTCACCAGGCCGGTCACCACCGTCCGCGGCCGGCCGAGCCGGGGAATCAGCACCGGCGCGACCACGGCCGCCGTGAGCATGCCCGCCCCGGTCGCGGTGATGGCCGCACTGAATTTCGCGAGGTGCGCCCCCACCGCGGCCTCGTCGCCACGGCGCAGCACCAGCACCATCAGCAGGGTGTCCGCGCCGAAGACGATGCGGTGCGCGCCGATCCCCAGGAAGGTCGTGGTCACCTCCCGGGACCGCCAGGCCGCGGTGGCGCCCTCGCGCAGTCCGGCGGCGATGGCCCGCACCGTGCTCCACCCGCCTCGCGCCGCGGCCTGCTCGCCCCGGTCGGGTCCCAGTGCGCGGGGCCGGAATCCGGCCACCACCAGCCCGCCGGCGATCGAACCGGAGGCGCTGCCGGCCGCCGCCACCGCCGAGGCGAAGTCGCCCGCCCCGATCAGCCCGATGATCGAGAAGGCCAGGCCCGCGCCCAGAACCGCGCACCCCGAGGCCACCGTCGCCAGCACCGAGTTCATCGGGACCAGCCAGCGCTGGGCCAGCACCTTGGGCAGTGACGCGGACACACCGGCGCCCACGAACCGGCTCACCCCGACCACGGACAGCGCGCCCAGCAGCAGCGGGGTGGCGTGCACCCCGGCCAGCAGGCCCGCCGCGGTCGCCACGATGAGCAGCGCGCGCAGCACATTCGCGTAGAGCAGCACCCGGCGGCGATCCCACCGGTCGAGCAGCGCGCCCGCGTACGGGCCGATGATCGAGTACGGCAGCAGCAGGGCCGCGAAGCCGCCGGCGATGGCCAGCGGATCGGTCTGGCGTTCGGGGTTGAACAGAATCGCGCCCGAGAGCGCGGCCTGGAACATGCCGTCGCCGAACTGCCCGGACAGCCGGACCAGCGTCAGCCGCAGGGTGCCGGGATTCTCGCGGAGCCCGGTCGCGACCGCGGCCAGCCGGGCGCGCAGGGTGGCCGGCGGCGGCGCCGCGGTCACCGGGACGGGTGCGTGGTCACCAGCGCGAAGACGGCCGCGCGCATATCGTCGGCCATGGGCAGGTTGTCGACGGTGTCGGCGTCGATCCACTGGTAGCGGTCGTGTTCGAGGGGGTCCAGCCGGATCTCGGCGGCCTCGGTCTCGACCACGAAGCTGTATTTGCGGACCCGGGACTTGGTGCGGGTGGCGTAGTCGAATCCGCCCAGCACGTCGGTGATCCGCACGACGCTCAGCCCGGTCTCCTCGAACAGTTCGCGGGCCACGCAGTCGGCGAAGGACTCGCCGGATTCCACGCCGCCGCCGGGCAGTTCCCACATCCCCCCGTGCGAGCCTTCGGCGACACGCCGCACGACCAGCAGTTTTCCGTCCCGGAAGACGGCCACGCCCACCACGAAATGAGCGATCCCCTCGCTCTCGGCCTGTTGTCGGAGCTCGCGTTCGATGCCCGCGAGTGCCTCGGGTCGCATCCCCCTGCTCTCCCTCTCGTTTCGCTTGCGGCACATCATGATACGGTCGCCGACCGAAACCCGCTGGCGGGTACGACGGCATGCGGGCGGGCGTCACCGCCGCGCACTCACAATCGCCGGGCATTTGCCCGGGCCGGTTGCCGAGAGCGTAGTACCTGGTCGGCGGCGTGCGGAGCAGCGCTGCTCTCACGCTAGAATTTAACCCGGAATTCAGGTTGGGCCGCCGTATCGGCCCCTACCCTGGAATCCGATCGGTGCTCGCCGGTGAGAGGAGTACGGCGGTGTCCACCCTCACGACACCACACATCGATATCCATCGTGGCGGCGACCGCATGAAAACCCGTGTGTCGTGGCTGGATTCGAAGCATTCGTTCTCGTTCGGGGAACACTACGATCCCGACAACACCCATCATGGCCTGCTGCTGGTCAACAATGAGGACATCGTCCTGCCCGGCGAGGGCTTCGAGACCCATCCGCACCGGGACATGGAAATCGTCACCTGGGTGCTGAGCGGGAGCCTGGTCCATCAGGATTCGCTGGGGCACAGCGGGGTCATCTATCCCGGCCTGGCCCAGCGCATGAGCGCCGGTACCGGCATCCTGCATTCGGAGAAGAACGATTCCTGGCGGATCGGCAATGTGCCCGAACACCAGGAGCCGGTGCATTTCGTCCAGATGTGGGTGGTGCCCGACGATTCCGGGCTGACCCCGGGCTATCAGCAGCTGGAGATCGACGACGAGCTGGCCGGCGGCGGCCTGATCACGGTGGCCTCGGGCCTGCCCCGCTACCGCGACCGCACCGCCATCGCCATCGCCAGCAGCCACTCCGCCCTGCATGTGGCCCGGATGTCCGGCGACGCCGCCGAGATCCGCCTGCCGGAAGCCCCCTACCTGCACGTCTTCATCGCGCGCGGCGAGGTGGAGATGGAGGGGGCGGGCACCCTGTACGAGGGTGACGCGGTGCGGTTGACGCGCAGCGGAGGCCAGCGGGTCACCGCGAACATGCCGTCGGAGATTCTGGTGTGGGAAATGCATGCCCGACTCGGCGGGCAATAGCATCGACGCATGAACCAGTACCCGCCGCCGGGGCAGTACGGCCAGTACCCGCCGCCTCCGCACGGAAACTATCCGCCGCCCGGCGGACCGCAGTACTGGCAGGAATCGCCGCAGCGCAAGGGCATGGCGATCACCGCGATGGTCTTCGGCATCCTGGGTCTGCTCACCTTCTGGACGGTGCTGCTCACCATCGTCGGCGTCCTGTGCGGCGCGTTCGCGATCATTCTCGGCGTGATCGCCGCGACGAAGGCGCGCCGCGGCACGTCCGGCGGCTTCGGAATGGCGCTGGCGGGCGCGATCATGGGCGTCATCAGCCTGATCGGCGGCATTCTGGTCGGCGTGCTGGTGTGGGTCGTCTTCAAGGACACCGGCGGCACCGATCTGATCGACTGCCTGAACAAGGCCGGCGGTGACAGGTCCAAGGTTCAGCAGTGCCAGGAGGAATTCAACAAGCGCGTCGAGGACAGGTTCAGCGTCACGCTGACGCCCGCGCCTACCCGCTGACCGGATGGCACTCGCGGGTGGCGGCCAGCACCTCGGCCAGTTCGGGGCGAAAGTCCCCTTCCGGCGGGTGAATCCACGTGCGGTAGGCGCTGTGCTCGTCCGCGGGAGACGGCAGCACGATGGTGCTGCCCGGCTGCGCTACGGAAGCGCAATCACGGAAAAGGTCTGAGAACAAAGCGGTGTCGTAATACGAGTCGTCCGTGGGGCCGGTCAGGAAGGTCCAGCGGCCCGAGCGCGGGTGGGCGATGACGGGCCCGCAGCGGCGCCGGGCGACCAGATGGTCGCGGACCCGGTGGCCCAGGTCGGCGGGCATGGTCACGGCCCCGACGGCCCCGACCTCCAACATGATTCGGCACAGTGCCGAGTCCACCACGCCGTAGAGACCGTGCTCCTTGCGATAGCGCCGGCACCGGGCCAGCGCTTCCTGGGTGGCGGTATACGAGGACGGGTCCAGCGCGCTCATGGCGAACCTCCTGCTACCGACCTTAGGGCCGGGCTATCGGTATGACAATAGTCACACGCCAGTGAGTTCCCCAGCGTAGCATCACTGCTCATGGCACCCGTCTCGCCCACCGTCGCCCGGTGGGAGCTGGTCCTGCGACTGCGCGAACTGCGTGAGCAGTGCGGCTTCGATTCGGCGACCTTCGCCAAGCGTGTCGGCTTCACCCCCGCCAACTGGTCGCACGTGGAGAAGGGCCGGCGCGTCCTCACGGCGACCACCATCGGCCCGGTGCTGGAGCTGCTCGAGGTGGAGGGCGAGGAGCGCGCGGAACTGCTGGAACTGCTGGCGCTGAGCAAGGAGCGCGGCTGGTGGGCCAGGTCCTCGGCGCTGATCGGGCCGGAGCTGCAACGGTATTACGGCATGGAGCTGGGCGCGGAGAGCATCCGCAGCTACGACAGCCTGGTGGTGCCCGGGCTGTTGCAGACCGAGGAATACGCGCGGGCGCTCATCAGCGCCGACGTCATGATCCGTCCCGTCCAGGTGGAACAACTGGTGGCGGTGCGGCTGAAGCGGCAGGAGCGGCTGCGCGGCGACGACCGGGTGGAACTCACCGCGGTGATCGGCGAGGCCACGCTGCTACAGCAGATCGGCGGCCCGAAAGTATTGCGCGGGCAACTGGAACATCTGGCAACACTGCTGGACGAGCTGGATTCCATTTCGGTGCGGGTGATTCCGTTCACCGCGACCCGGGGCGCACTGCTGGGCGGGTCGAGTTTCCATCTGCTGGATTTCGCTTCCGAGAATCTTCCGACGTTCACCTGGGTGGAGAGCGCGGTTTTCGGTGGGGCGGTGGAGGATTCGTCGCAGATTCGCGATCTGCGGTTCGCATTTGTGCGTGCGCTCGACCAATCTCTCGGTCGCGCAGAATCTTTGGAGCTCATCAAACGCTATTCGCAAGGGTAGGATACGCATGCGTAACGGTAAAATGCTGCCCATGCTAAACACCGCGAACTATCAGCCGGTATCCCGCGGCTGGTTCACGTCGTCCCGTACCAATAACGGAAATCAGTGCGTGGAGGTTCGATTCGACGGTGATGCGGTGCTCATTCGTGACAGCAAGTACCGGCGCAATCCGGAACATCGCCTTGAAGACGAGCCCATCATCACCGTCGCCGCGACCGAATGGATGACATTCCTGGCCGCTGTGCTGGGCCGCCACTCCCTCCGCACCGCGCTCAGCGCGGAGACCGGTGCGGACGGCCACACCACCCTCCGGCACCGCGACACCACCCTGGTCTACACCCCCGGCGAATGGCGCGCCTTCATCGACGGGGCCCGCGACGGGGAATTCGACCGTCAGCCGCAAAGCGTCTAGCCACCGAACAGTGCAGTGTCGAGGCTCGGCCGCCGGGGGTCGAGCCCGGTGGTTCGCGGCGCAAGCGCGGGGAGGCGGAGCGCTCGTTCTGGACCGAGCGGAACCGGGGAGCGAAGCGGAGGAGGCGGAGGGAGGAAAGAACGAGACTTTCAGCGCCGCGAACCCGCCCGGAGCGAAGCGGAGGGCAAAATAGGCACTGTGACTTCGCAGCTGACGCCTCCCTCTGGTATCGACCTGTCCTTCCGTGACGCGGACGTACGGGTACAGGACGACCTGTTCGCGCACGTCAACGGCAAATGGCTGGAGAGCTACGAGATACCGGCCGACCGGGCGGTGGACGGTGCCTTCCGCACGCTCTACGACCAGGCTGAACTGGATGTGCAGAAGATCATCCAGGACGCCTCGGCGGCCGATGCCGCGCCCGGCACCGAAGAGCGCAAGATCGGCGATCTCTACAACAGCTTCATGGCCGACGCGGCCATCGAGGCGGCGGGCCTGACCCCGATCGCCGAGGAGCTGGCCGCCGTGGCCGGGGTCGCCGACCGTTCGGACTTCGCCGCGCTCATCGGGCGCCTGCAGCGCACCGGCGTAGGCGGCGCGCTGGCCTTCTACGTCGACACCGACGACAAGAACTCCGCCCGGTACCTGGTGCACGCCACCCAGTCCGGCATCGGCCTGCCCGACGAGTCGTACTACCACAAGGACGAATACGCGGAGATCCGCGAGAAGTACGTCGCCCACATCCGCCGCATGTTCGAGCTGGCCGGGTTGGACCATGACGCCCAGCGGGTTTTCGAGCTGGAGACCAAGCTGGCCGCGGGTCACTGGGACGTGGTGCGCCGCCGCGATGCCGAATTGAGCTACAACCTCACCACTTTCGACGCGCTGGCCGCCGAGAACCCGGAATTCGACTGGGCCGCCTGGACTTCCGCGCTGGCCGCGGGACTGGATCGCTCCGGTGCGGAGCTGTTCGCGGAACTCGTCGTTCGCCAGCCCGATTACGTGCGTACCTTCGCCCAGCTGTGGGCCTCGGAATCGCTGGCGGACTGGAAGGCCTGGGCGGCCTGGCGGGTGGTGAAGGCTCGCGCGCCGTACCTGACCGCGGATCTGGTGGAGGCCAATTTCGACTTCTACGGCCGCACCCTGACCGGCGCGCAGGAGAATCGGGAGCGCTGGAAGCGCGGCGTCTCCCTGGTGCAGGATCTGCTGGGCGAGGCCGTGGGCAAGCTCTATGTGGCCCGGCACTTCCCGCCGGAGGCCAAGGCCCGCATGGTCGAGCTGGTGGCGAATCTGCAGGAGGCCTACCGCCGCAATATCTCCGAGCTGGAGTGGATGGGCCCGGACACCCGGCAGGCCGCGCTGGCCAAGCTGGAGAAGTTCACCCCCAAGATCGGCTACCCGGAGGAGTGGCGTGACTACGCCGCGGTCACCGTGGATCCGGCCGACGTGGTGGGCAACTACCGCAGCGGCTACGCCGCCGAGCACGACCGCGACCTGAACAAGCTGGGCGGCCCGGTGGACCGCGGCGAATGGTTCATGACCCCGCAGACGGTGAACGCCTACTACAACCCGGGCATGAACGAGATCGTCTTCCCGGCCGCCATTCTGCAGCCCCCGTTCTTCGACATGAACGCCGACGACGCCGCCAACTACGGTGGTATCGGTGCGGTCATCGGGCACGAGATCGGCCACGGCTTCGACGATCAGGGCTCCAAGTACGACGGCGACGGCAATATGGTCGACTGGTGGACCGAGTCGGACCGCACCGAATTCGGCAAGCGCACCAAGGCTTTGATCGACCAGTACAACCAGTTCTCCCCCAAGGATCTGTCGGCGGACCACAAGGTCAATGGCGAATTCACCATCGGTGAGAACATCGGCGACCTGGGCGGTCTCTCGATCGCCCTGGAGGCGTACCGGATTGCCATCGAGGGCCAGGACTCCCCCGTCCTCGACGAACTCACCGGCCTGCAGCGGGTGTTCTTCGGCTGGGCGCAGGTGTGGCGCACCAAGGCGCGTATCGAGGAGGCCATCCGCCGCCTCGCCGTGGACCCGCACTCGCCGGCGGAGTTCCGTTGCAATGGCGTGGTCCGCAACCTCGACAGCTTCCACGAGGCCTTCGATGTGCGGCCGGGTGACGAGCTCTATCTGGATCCCGCTGAGCGTGTGAAGATCTGGTAGTCCGGACCGGGCCCTCGCCGAGATGGCGAGGGCCCCGGCCGGCTAACGCAGGCGCTCTTCGGTTTCCGCGTCGAAGAAGAAGAGTTCGTCCTGCTTGGGCGTCAGGAGCAGACGGTCGCCCAGCGCGACCTGGAAGCGCCGATCCACCCGCGCGACCACCCGGCCGGAGCGGCTGGACCATTCGTCGGCCACGCCGTGCGAGTAGACGAACGACTCCGAGCCGAGCTCCTCGAGCAGTTCCACCTCGACCGCGAGCGCATTGCCCGCACCGGTGGTGACCTCCCAGGATTCGGGCCGGATACCGACGATCACGTTCTTGCCGTCGATATTGTGCGGCAGGGGAATTCGCAGGTCGTTGAGCACGGCCGCGCCCGCGCGGACCGGCGCGGTCAGCAGGTTCATGCCGGGCGAGCCGATGAACCCGGCGACGAAGGTGTTGACCGGATCGTCGTAAAGCTCACGGGGAGCGGCGATCTGCTGCAGCTTCCCGTCCTTCATCACCGCGACCCGGTGCCCCATGGTCATGGCCTCGACCTGATCATGGGTCACGTACACGGTGGTGGTGCCCAGCCGCTTCTGCAGGGCCGCGATCTGCGAGCGGGTCGAAACCCGCAGCTTGGCATCGAGATTCGACAGCGGCTCGTCCATGCAGAACACCTGCGGCCGCCGCACGATGGCCCGGCCCATGGCGACGCGCTGGCGCTGGCCGCCCGACAGCCGCGCGGGTTTGCGGTCGAGCAGGTCCTCCAGCTCCAGCATGGCCGCCGCCTCGGTGACGCGAACCCTGGTGTCGGCCTTGCTCATACCCGCATTGCGCAGCGCGAACCCCATGTTCTCGGCCACGGTCATATTCGGGTAGAGCGCGTAGCTCTGGAACACCATGGCCACGTCGCGCGAACGCGGCGGCAAGCCGGTCACGTCGAGTCCGCCGATGCGAATGTGCCCGGCGGTCACCGCTTCGAGACCCGCCAGCATGCGCAGACTGGTGGACTTGCCGCAGCCCGAAGGCCCGACCAGCACCAGGAATTCGCCGTCGGCGATGTCCAGGTTCAGGTCGTCGACCGCGGGGCCGGGCGCCCCCGGATAGGTGAGGGAAACTCCCTCGAACTGCACAGTCGCCATGCCGGCGCTCTCCTTGTCCAATGCTCACGCTGCCGGGGCCTCCGTGGTTACGCAGGCTGCCGCCTCCGGCCCCGGACGTCAGCGTGCGGGTGCGTCTCTTACTTGGGCAGCTTGGGCGTGATCTGCCGGTCGATGATCGTCTGCAGCTGGTTGGCGATATCGCCGAAAGCCGCTGCGGTGTCCCGGTTCTGCAGGCCGATCTGCTCGAGCCCGGTGCCGATGATCTGGTCGCCGCCGGGCACGAACACGCGCGCGTAGTTCTGCGGCTTGGTCAGCGGCAGCTGGTCGATCGCGGTCTTGAAGTTCGGGTTCTTGGCCAGGAAGTCCTGCATGCCCGGATCCTGCTGCGCCGACTTGCGCACCGGCACATAGCCGGTGGCCTGCGAGAAGTACGAGGTGTTGGCCGCATTGGTGATGAACTCGATGAACTTGAGCGCGTTCTCCTTGCGGGCGTCGCTGATCCGCGACGGAATCGCCAGGCCGGCGCCGCCGGTGGTGCAGCCCGCCAGCCCGTTCGGGTGCGGCAGGAAGCCGGTGCCGAACTGGGTCTTGCCCGCGGCATTGGTGTTGATGCTCTTCAGGTCTCCGGTGGAGCCGATGGCCGAGGCGATGATGCCGTTGCCGAAGTCCACGGCGTAGGTGGGCCGGATGCTGGCGTACTTCTTGGTATTGATGGAGTCGCGCAGGTAGTTTCCGGCCTTGATGGTGGCCGGGTCGTTGAACTTCAGCTTCCACTCGTCCGAGTACGCGCCGCCGAAGGTCCAGCACGGACCCTGGAAGGTCCAGGCCAGGTAGTTCTTGGCGTCGCCCCAGCCGTGCGCCCACTTGCCGTCGCCCATCACGCTCTGGATCTTCGGGCCCCACTCGTCGAACTCGTCCCAGCTGTTCGGCGTGCGGTCGGGCAGTCCGGCCTTGGCCCAGACGTCCTTGTTGTAGTAGAAGATCTGCGTCGAGCGCGAGTACGGCAGCGCCCAGGTCTTGCCGTTGAACTTGTAGTCGCCGACGAAGGTGTCCACGTAGTCGGACACGTTCACCCCGGCTGCGGAGAAGTGGCTGTCCAGCGGTTCGATGGTGCCGTTGAGCGCGTAGTTGAACCACCAGACGTCGGACAGGATGACCACGTCGGGCAGTTCACCCCCGGAGAGCGCGGCGTTGAACTTGGTCGCGACCTCCTCGTAGTTCTTGCCCGCGTCGACCAGATTGACCTTCAGGTCCGGGTACTTGGCCTGGAACCGGTTGATGAGCTCGGTTTCCTGGTCCTTGGAGGTGCCGGGGTGGTTGGACCAGAAGGTGATGGTCTTCGAGTCGCCGCCCTGCGTGCCGCCGCCACCGGATCCGGCGCACGCGGTCAGCGCCGCCGCACCCGCGGCCGCGCCCGCCAAGCCGAGAAACCCGCGTCGCGAAAGAGCACCACGGCGTGCCGTGAAATCAGCGGGGTTACGTGAATCCGACACAGGAATCTCCTTCTGGGACTTAACCCTTGACCGCACCGGAGGTGAGGCCCTTGATCATCTGGCGCTGGAGCACCAGGAAGACGATGAGGATGGGGAGCATGGTCAGGATGACCCCGGCCATGACCGGACCCCAGTTGGTGACGCTCGGGTTCTCGGTGTTCTGCAGCAGGGTCAGGCCGACCGGCAGGGTGGCCACCCGCGCGTCGTCGGCCATCAGGAACGGCCACAGGTATTCGTTCCACTCGTTCACCAGCGTGACCACCGCGAACGCCACCATGGTGGGTCCGGACATGGGCAGCACCACCCGGGTCAGCAGCCGCCACCAGCCCGCGCCGTCCATCCGCGCGGCCTCGATGACCTCGCTCGGCAGCGACAGGAAGTGATTGCGCATCAGGAAGGTGCCGAAGGCGACGCCGCAGAGCGGAACGATGATGCCCTGGAAGGTGTTTCGCCAGCCCAGCTGGGCGATGAGCGCGTAGTTGGAGATGATGGTGATCTGGTTGGGCACCATGAGCGCCGCGATGATCACCAGGAACACGATGTTCTTGCCCGGGAAGCGCAGGAACACCAGGCCGTAGGCGCTGAGCACGCCCAGCACGAACTTCACCGCCGAGACGACGCCGGTCACGATGATCGAGTTCCGCAGGAACTGCCAGAACGGCAGCGTGGTGGTGGCGTCGTGGTAGTTCGACGCCAGCCAGTGCTCGGGCCAGTAGCTGACCGGCTGGGAGTAGACCTCCCCGTGCGCCATGAAGGAGCGGGTGAGGATGTAGTACAGCGGGACGCCGACGATGATCAGCACGCACACCATGGCGGCGTAGCCGAACACCTTGGCCCACAGTTCCCGGTCGCGGAAAGCGCTCAGCGCGTTGAGCCGGTTCACTTCTCGTCCCCTCGGTCCATGATGCGCACCTGCACCAGCGTCACGATGAGCAGCACCAGGAACATGATGGTGGCGACGGCCGCCCCGTATCCGGCCCGCTGGTTCACCCAGGATTCGCGATAGACCTGATAGATCATGGTGGTGGTGCCGGTGCCGATGGGCCCGCCGCGGGTCATCACATTGATGAGGTCGAAGACCTGAAGTGAGTTGAGCAGCACCGTGATCGACAGGAAGTAGGTGGTGGGCCGCAGCTGCGGCAGCAGCACCCGGGTGAAGGTGGTCCAGCGGCTCGCGCCGTCGATCTCGGCGGCCTCCATCAGGTCGGCCCGAACCCCTTGCAGCGCCGCCAGATAGATGACGAAGCTGTAGCCCAGGTTCTTCCAGATGTAGGTGACCGTGATCATGAACAGCGCCCAGTGCGGGTCCTGCGCGAAGTCGGGTGAGTGCATCCCCAGCCGCTCCAGCAGATCCGGGACCAGGCCGAAGCCGGGGTCGAAGATGAACTGGAAGCCCACGCCGATGGCCGCGCCGGAGATGACGTAGGGCGCGAAGATGGCGGAGCGGACCACATTGCGCCCGAACAGTTTGCGATCCAGCAGCAGGGCCAGCGCCAGGCCCAGCAGCATGCTGCCGAGGACCGCGGCGACGGTGAATATCACCGTATTGCCGACGATCTGCCAGGAGTCGTCGCGGCCGAACCATTCGGTGTAGTTGTCGAAACCGACCCAGTTCAGGCTGGTCGCCGAGATGTTCCAGTCGGTGAACGACAGGCGGATATTGTCGACCAGCGGCCGATAGACGAACAGCCCCAGCAGAATCAGGTTCGGCGCGACCAGGACCACGAAGAGCGCATGGTCCTGCCAGGGTCTGCTTCGCCACCCGCGCCCCGGGGGCGTCGGGAGTACTCGTTCGGGCCAAGATCGCACCCGCGCAGCCTTGCGGCTCAGGGCTACTGACTGGTTAATTCCGGATGGAAGATCGCTGAACTGTCGATCGGCGCGCGCCACCGACTGTTCACCGGTCACACCCTCGAGCGGCGCGGACATGCGCCGAATCGTACGACCGCCCAACTTGTTTCGAGACCGGAATCATATGAACGGTTGGCCAACAGCAAGAACGAGTTGGCGCCCCGCCCAATCGGGCGGGGCGCCAACTCCTGGAGGTGACCACTGATCTCGTAAGTATCCGGGTAACTCACCGGGTACCCCCGAAATCGGTTCGCTTCTCAACCGCCGGCACGCGTGCCACGAGAGTTGGCGGCTCTCTGCTGTGCGCTGAAGGCTCGGAGAGGCGGGGGAGGCGTCAGTTCCAGTCGCCCCAGCCGTCGGAGGTGCTGAAGGTGCCGCCGTTGGTGTTCTTGACGATCACCGGGTCACCCTTCTTCACGTTCTCCTGGAACCACTTGGCGTCCTCGGTGGAGACGTTCAGGCAGCCGTGCGAGGTGTCCGAAACGCCCTGCTGTGCAACGCTCCACGGGGCGGCGTGCACGAAGATGCCGCTGTTGGACATGCGGGTGGCGTACTCGACCTCGAGCTTGTAGCCCTGCGGATCGGTCACCGGCACACCGTAGGTGGAGGAATCCATGATCATCTTGCGGTTCTTCTCGCTGATGATGTAGGTGCCGTTCGGGGTCTCGTGATCCTTCTTGCCCATGGAGGTCGGCATGGTCTTCACGACCTCGCCGTTGTGGGTCACGGTGATCTCGTGGGTGGTGTCGTCGGCGGTGGTGATGAACTCGTCGCCGATCTGGTAGCCGACGTCGGTGCCGCCCGCCTGGACGGTCACCTTGGAGCCGGCCGGCCAGAAGTCCTCGGGCCGCCAGCGCACCTGCTTGTCGCCCATCCAGTAGAAGTGGCCGCTCACCTTGTTGGTGGAGGTGATGCGAATCGACTTCTCGGCGGCCGCGTGATCGCCGACCGGGTCCTTGAAGTTGATGATGATCGGCATGGCCACGCCGACCACATCCCCGTCACCGGGGCTGATGTTCGGGGCCGCGAAGTTGGCGGGCGGAATCGGCGCCTTGGCGTTCGGGTCGGTGGGCAGCGAGCCCGGCTCGGGCTGCGGCATGACCGCGGAGGGCACGCCCGGTACATCCGGTCCGCCCGGCCATAGCGGAGTCGCTGAGGCGGGTGCTGCCACCACTGCTCCGGTCGCCGCGACGGCGGCGAGGGCGATCAGTCCCGTTTTCCGATACCGGGTATGGCGCACAGCTCGGTCCTCTCAGATCCTCGTTCACACGCAGATTGCGGGCACACGTCACCCGCGCAGGTCCCAACCCGCGTCCATTACTACAGCGATCCGTCCGGCAAGCCAATTGGCTTCTGCCAGTTATGCATACCGACTAAGCGGTGTGCATTGCGTCACGGGTCTGCGGGTTGGTTACTCGACTGGCGCGAATGCGCCGATGACATCGGCGATTCCCCGAAAGTGACACCGGCGCGGCTGCTTTCGGAGCGCTCACTTCCCGAAACCTGCTTGTGATCGAAATCACTGAGGCCCCTTCAGGACCCGGCGACATCGAACGTGATGGCGCTGCGCGGCCCGACCGTGATGGTGTGCGGCACCGACATCGGCGCGGGCCCGCGCGCGAACCGCGGCGACAACCGTAGCCGGACATCGGTCAATACAGTAGCCAGCACAATGCGAAGTTCGTAATCGGCCAGCGCCGCACCGACGCAACGCCGGTGCCCGCCGCCGAACGGGGCGAACTCGAACGGGCTGTAGCGGCGCTCCAGAAACCGCTCGGGCCGGAACCGCCGCGGTTGCGGCCACACCGCGGGTTCGGTGTGCAGCAGGTGCACCGAGATCCCCATGGTGTCCCCCGCCGACAGCGGCACCCCCCGCAGCGTGAAATCGCCGGTGAGCCTGCGCAATACGATCGGCACCGGCGGATGCAGCCGCAGCGTCTCCTGGCAGACCGCGTCCAGGTAGGGCAGCGCCATCAGTTCGGCCGGGCCGGGATCGCTTCCGGCGGCGGCCACTTCGGCGCGCAGCCGGGCCAGCGCCTCCGGTTCCCGGTGCAGCCGGTACAGCGCCCACACCAGCGCGGTCGCCGTGGTCTCGTGCCCGGCCACCAGCAGGGTGCGCAATTGCTCGCGCAGGTCGGTGTCGGTGATGGCGCTGCCGTCCTCGTAGCGGGTGTCCAGCATGAGCGCCAGCAGATCCGCCCCGCCGCCCCCGTCCGCGCGCCGCCGCACCACCTCGGCGTCGATGAGTTCGTCGAGCCGAGCCCGCGCCGTGCTGAACCGCTCCCAGCCGGACAGCCCGAACAGCTTGCGCCGCAATGCCGGAACCATGAACAGCGTGCTGCCGAAGGACTCCAGGAATTCCTGTGTGACGGTGGTGTATTCGGCTCGGCGCGCCGCGTCGTCGATGCCGAACACCGCCGCCAGGATGACCCGCAGCGTCAGTGCCCGCGCCGCCGCCCGGGCATCGATGCGGGTGCCGGGCCGCCACGGGTCCCCGGTTCGCTCTCCGCTCAGCTCGGCCCGGGCTGCCTCGCGAATGGTGTTGCCGTAGGCACTGATTCGATTGCGGTGCAATGCCGGGGCGAGCAGCGCCCGCTCGCGCCGGTGCCGGCCGTCGCGGGCCAGGATGAGCGAGGCCGCCCCCACCATGGGCTCGATGGGATTGGGCAGCGGCGGTTCCAGCAGGTCCACCGGGGCCCGGAAGAACTCGCGCGCGCCCTCGGGAGTGCCGGTGAAGAGCACCGGTCCCAGAGCCGGCATCCGCACCCGGAAGGGGTCACCGTCGCGTCCGCGCCGCCAGGAGAGATAGCGCTCCAGGATGTCGGTGCTCATGGCTTCCTATACGAAATGCCGGACCGCCTCGGTTCGATCTTCCCGGTGCCCGTGGTGTATGCATGGGCACAGAAGTCAAATCTGTTTGTTTCGAAATATAGGACTCGCCCGTGTTGCGTCAGCAGCTTTCCGCCCGGATCGCCCTGCCCGCGATCTCCGCCGCCGCCCTGCTGCTCGCCGGCTGCGGGACCACCGTTTCCGGCCATCCCCAGGCCGCCCCCGGCGACATCGTGCTCCCCACCAAGACCCCCGGCGCCACCCCCGGCAAACCCTCCGGCAAGCCCGGTTCGGGTGCGCCCACCACCACCCCGCGCGCCGACCGCGGCGGCAACACCGACTTCCAGGCCGCGATCGGCGACTGCGTGAAGCTCGGTGGCACCACCGACAACGCCAGCATCCAGAAGGCGAGCTGCGGCAGCCAGGACTCCAACTACAAGGTGACCGGCAAGGCCCCGCGCAATGCCCAGTGCGGCAAGGATTCCGACCAGGTCTACTACGAAACCCTCAATGGTGTGGAGACCGGCGCCCTCTGCCTGACCATCGACTGGGTGGTCGGCGACTGCATGGACGTCGGCAACGACGCGGCCCACCGCATTCCATGCACCGCCACCACGGCCACCGAGGGTGTGAAGGTGGTGTCGATCGTGCAGAACAGCAGCAGCGTCGACGACTGTCCCGACGGCGACCAGGGTTACGTCTACGACGAACGCAATTTCGTGGTCTGCGTCAACACCCTCAAATAGCAACCGGGGCGGTGATTCTCGAATCACCGCCCCGGTCAGCATTGTTCGGAGATCAGATCACCGCGTAGCCGGAGCCGATGCCGCCCCGGCCGTTGAGGTCGGCCATGATCGAGCTCATGTTGGTGCCGACCTCGGGGCCGAAGCAGGCCACCGCCAGGTAGGCGTTGACCATGCCGACGAGGGTGGTGCCGACGACGACCGGCGCGCCGGAATCGCCCTCCACCACACACATCTGACTCCAGGTCTCGACGTTGGTGTCGAAGACGTCGCCCCAGGAGATGCCGCAGGTATTGCCGGTGGTGCGGCCCTCCTTGCAGACGATCATGGGGAATCCGGGCGGGCCGCCGATCCCGGTGATGGTGACATTGCCGATGTGGTTGACCGGGACGACGCGGTCCGGATCGAACTGGATGACGGCGTAGTCGAGATCGTGGTTGGAGTAGACGAACTGACCGATCTGTCCTGCGGCGCGATCCTTTTCGGCCCAGACCCGGGACCCGGCGTCGCCGCAGTGCCCGGCGGTCAGGCCGACCAGCCGTCCGGCGCCGTCGTGGCCGATCGTGGTCACGGTGCACTCGTACTGATCATCGATGATGATCCCGGAGCCGCCACCGATGACGGCGGGCGCTGCATCGGCGTGAGCGGCTCCGATTCCGAAGAGCGCGGTACTCAGGGCGATGGCGAATGCGCCGGTAGCCCCGGCGAGTTTCTTGATCATGTCCCTCCAGACGTCGGAAGCCGCACGAATCTCAACCTGCGGTTACTCATCCTGTCAGTATTCGAGCCCGGTTGCCTGTTGTACTGCCACATGTTGCGTAGCCGTGTCCTGCCGGGGTTCGCGGCCGATACCTAGTTGGATGTGGATTACGGGACAATACGCAAAAGCTATCGAATTCCGATAAATTTGTTCCTACAAATTGTTACCCGGTCGATGTCCACATACATCGGTGGATAGTTCAAAACTAGAACAAGTTCTAGATCTCTGCCAGGTTTTTTGCCCCGTAAACCGACCCTGATGTGGCTGTTCACAGCAATACATCGAAAGTGATCCGTCTCTATGACCGGAACCACAATCGGTGGTGTGTTTTTCCTAACTCCGTAGTAGGGTGCGTCCAGCAACAGTCGCCGGAGACGGGTAACTCCGGCGTCGAGAGGGGTAGTCAGTGCAGTTGACCAAGAGCCCGGGGGACGAGGGAAGCCCACCGTCACCATCACGGATGAATGTGGCCGTGGATTGGGCCAAGGCGTACTGGCAGGATCATCCGAAACGGTCGCTGGAAACCGGTGGCCGGATGATGTCGATGGGTGTCGCCGCGGTCGCCGAGCTTTTCATCGCGATCTTCCGTCGCCGCTTCCCCTACCGTGAGTTCATCCGGCAGTGCGCGTTCATGGCGAATGTCGCCGCGGCGCCCACCCTGCTGGTCGCCATTCCGATCGCCGTCATCGTCTCGATTCAGGTCGGATCGGTGGCCGGGCAGGTCGGGGCGACGTCCTTCATCGGCGCGGCCAACGGCCTGGGCATCATTCAGCAGGGCGCGCCGCTGGTCACCGCGCTCATGATCTCCGGCGCCGTCGGTTCCGCCATCTGTGCCGACCTCGGCTCCCGCACCATCCGCGAGGAGATCGACGCCATGAAGGTCATGGGCGTCGATCCCATGCGGCGGCTGGTCGCTCCCCGTCTCGGCGCGGCCATGCTGGTTTCGGTATTGCTGTGTGGT
This sequence comes from Nocardia sp. NPDC004711, assembly GCF_053601595.1. Taxonomy (NCBI): domain Bacteria; kingdom Bacillati; phylum Actinomycetota; class Actinomycetes; order Mycobacteriales; family Nocardiaceae; genus Nocardia; species Nocardia sp. NPDC004711. The sequence continues at coordinate 209,634 of NZ_JBSGCB010000006.1, forward strand.
TTCGTGGTTTTCGTCGGCTTCCTGACCGGCTACATGTTCAACATCTTCGTTCAGAACGGCACCCCGGGCTCCTATATCAGTACGTTCTCGTCGTTCGCGATCACGGCGGATCTGGCTGTGGCCCTGCTGAAGTCGCTCATCTACGGCCTGCTCGCGGCCGTCATCGCCTGTGACTCGGGGCTCAACGCCAAGGGCGGTCCCGGCGGCGTGGCCAACGCGGTGAACACCGCCGTGGTCATGTCCGCGGTCATGCTCTTCGGCGTCAACCTGATGATGACGCAGCTGTACAACACCCTTTTCCCCCCGCAGGTGGTCTGAGTCGTGTCAGCTACGTACGTACCGCCGCTGCTGCGGCCGTTCCAACGGATCAAAGGCGCGGCCAACTCGCCGCGTGACTGGCTGGCGCGCATCGGCCACCAGGTGTTCTTCTTCCTGCGCTCGGTCGGCTCCATGCCGCTCGCGTTCAAGCACTACCCCAAAGAGGTGTGGCGGCTGCTGTCCGACGTCACCTGGGGCAACGGCAATCTCATCGTCGGTGGCGGCACCATCGGCGTGGTGCTGATCCTGTCGGCGTTCGGCGGCATGACCGTCGCCATCCAGGGCTACACCTCGCTGAACCTGCTCGGCCTGAGCCCGCTCACCGGCGCCATCTCGGCCTTCGCCACCACGCGTGAGCTCGGGCCCATGCTGGCCACGGTCGCCTTCGCGGCGCAGGCGGGCTGCCGGTTCACCGCGCAGCTGGGCGCCATGCGCATCTCCGAGGAGATCGACGCGCTGGAATCGGTTGCCATCCGGCCGCTTCCGTATCTGGTCAGCACCCGCATGATCGCGGCCATGATCGCCATCGTGCCGCTGTACTGCGTGGCGCTGCCGCTGGCCTACATCTCCTGCTCGCTGACCGTGTCCCTGGTGGGCGGCACCGCGACAGGCACCTTCCAGCACTACTTCTATCAATTCCTGGTGCCGCACGATGTTCTGTACTCACTGCTGAAGGCGATCCTCTTCGTCGCGATCACCACGTTCATCCAGTGCTACTACGGGTTTTTCGCCTCCGGCGGCCCGGAGGGTGTGGGTGTGGCGGCCGGTCGCGCGATCAAGCTGTGCATCATCGCGGTCGTCTTCGCCGACCTGTTCATGACATTGGCGATCTGGGGCGTGAACCCTGGCATCCGGATCTCGGGATAGGGGGCGCACACGATGATCATCGATCCGAGCGGGCGCGGACCGACGATGCGGCAGTTGCTCATCGCCGGTGCCTGCGGCCTCACCGTCATCGCGGTCGTGCTGGGCTTCCTGTTCGCCCGGTACCGCGGTTATTTCGTCGAAAAGGTCAATGTCACAGCGAATCTGACCACCACCGGTGACGGCCTGCCGGCCAATGCCGACGTGAAGTTCCGCGGCGTGCTGGTCGGCGCCGTCAAGGACGTGTCGGTCGCGGCCAAGGGGACCAAGCAGGAGGTGCACATCGAGATGAAGCCGGAGTACGCCGGCGGCGTCCCGGCCAATGTCACCGCGCGCGTGGTGCCCTCCAACCTGTTCGCCGTCACCTCGGTCGAACTCGTCTACAACGGACCGGATTCCACGCATCTGAAGGAGGGTTCGCAGATCGCGGAGGACACCTCCAAGGGCACCATCGCCCTGCAGGACACCCTCACCACGGTCCGCAATATCCTGAGCAAGATCGATCCGGTACAGCTGGGCCGCGTGCTGGGCACGCTGTCCTACGCGCTGGACGGCAGCAGCCGCATGCCCGGCTCCACCATCGAGCGCGTCGACCGCTGGCTCGAGGGCGTGCGCGGGGCGGTGCCGAATGTCGGCGGCTTCCTCGACGACTTCTCCTCCTCCTTCCACGCGCTCAACCAGTCCGCGCCGGAACTGATGGGCGTGCTGTCGGATTCGGTGAAGACCGCGCAGACCATCTCCGACCGCCGGGCCGAGCTCACCGCGCTCATCTCCGGCAGCGAGAACACCATCGACAAGGTGAACGGGCTCTTCGCCCGCAACCCCAATGTCGGCAAGGATCTGACCACGGGGACCAGCGCCATGTTCGGCGCGCTGTCGGACAACCCGGACGCCATTCCGCAGGCCATCGCGAACCTGAACGATTCGGTGCGCAAGCTGGGTTCGACGTTCCACTGGGGTCCGCAGAACCAGATGATCTGGAACATGGGCATCACCTTCACGCCCTACAAGCCCTACACCCGCGACGACTGCCCGCGCTACGGCGACCTGGCCGCTCCGAGCTGTGGCACCGCGCCGCTCACCTCGGATCCGGGCACGCTGCCGGAAGCCATGCGGCCCAGGGCCATCGACGCCGCCAAGGACCTGCCGGTCACCGCGCCGCCGCCGGGCTTCCCGCTGATCCCGGGTCTCACCACCACCGGCACACCCACCGACGCGCCGAGCGACGGTGCTGCGAAGCCGGGTAACGACCCGCTCGCGGGCACGCCGCTGCAGGGGCTGTTCCCGAACCTGGCTCCGGCCGCTCCGGCTCCGGCCGCCCCGGCGAGCCAGCCGGGTTCGGTGCCCACCGGTGGGAACATCGCCCTGGCCGGTGACGACGCCATCACCGCCCTGCTGGGCCGGCGTCCGACCGCGGCCGACTACCTGCTGTTGAGCCCGATCCTGAAGGGTGCGACCTTGCAACTGAGCCAGAGCGAGGCCGGCCGATGAGCGTTCGTAAGCCGCTGATCGGTTTCGGCATCTTCGCGATCGTGTCCATCCTGGTGACCGCGGTCATCTGGAATACGCTCGCGCGCACCGTGAAAGGCGATACCGACACCTACACCGCGACCTTCAGCGATGTCCTGGGCCTGCGTGCGGGCGATGACGTCCGGATGGCCGGTGTGCGGGTCGGCAAGGTCGAGAAGATCGAGCTGGACAAGAAGAACCAGGCCGTGGTGACCTTCATCGTGCAGCGCGATCAGACGCTGTACGGGGACACCAAGGCACTGGTCCGCTACCAGAACCTGATCGGACAGCGGTATGTCGCGCTGAACCCGCCCGCCGCGGGCAAGCCGCACACCGGTGACCATGTGGTGCTGAAGAACAACGGCGCCATCCCGCTGGAGCGGACCGAGCCGTCGTTCGATATCTCGGCGCTGCTCAACGGTTTCCAGCCGCTGTTCCAGGTGCTGCAGCCAGAGCAGGTGAACAACCTGTCCAACACCTTCATCCAGGCGCTGCAGGGTGACAATGTGTCGCTGAGCGCGTTCATCACCCAGGCCGCGTCGGTGGCCTCGGACTTCGAACGCCGCGACGGCATCCTCTCCGACGTGATCACCAACCTGTCCGGCGTGATGTCGGGGCTGGCCAAGCGGGGCGACGAGCTGGAGACGCTGGTCACCCAGACCCGCGCCCTGATCGGCGGCCTCTACGCGCAGGGCCAGTCGCTGCAGGCGTCGACGGTCCAGATCGCCGATGCCACAACAGCTCTGGTGGGCATGTTCGGTTCCATCCAGCCCAAGCTGGTGCTGGCGCAGAACGCCACCCACGACGCGCTGGCGATGCTGCTGTCCAATGGCGCCAAGCTCGACCAGGCGGCGGTGGACCTGCCCGGCATCCTCTCCGACGTCGGCAAGTTCACCCAGAACGGCGCCTACGCCAATGCCTACTTGTGCAGCTTGGACGTCTCGCTGTACGGCATCCTCTTCCCGCGCGGTCTGTTCTCGCAGGTCGGCGGCAACTCCCACTCGGCGGTGTGCCGGCCATGATCTCGAAACTCGAGAACCGCTTCAGTACCAATCGCAATTTCTGGCTCGGCGTGCTCGGCGTGGCGGTCATCGTCGCGCTGCTGCTGGGCTCCAGCCTCTACAAGACGGTGGGTGTCGGCACACAGAGCATCAAGGCCGAGTTCGTGCAGACCGCCGGCGTCAAAGTCGGTGACAAGGTGGACGTCTCGGGCGTTCCCGTCGGCACCATCTCGGGCGCCGAGCTCGAGGGTGACCACGTGCTGCTGACCCTGAACGTCGACAAGGACGTGAAGCTCGGCCCCGATGCCAAGGCGTCGATCAAGATGGCGACCCTGCTGGGCGCGCGCTACGTCGACCTGATGCCCGGCGACGGTTCCGGGTTGAAGGACAACCGGATTCCCAAGTCCAACACCGTGGTTCCCTACAACCTGGCCGACGTGGTGCAGGAGGGCACGCCCAAGTTCGAGGAGCTCGACACCAAGAAGCTGGCGGATTCGCTGAATCTGATCAACCAGCAGATGGGCGACACCCCGCAGATGACGGTGCAGGCGCTCGACGCCATCGGCGCGCTGGCCAAGACCATGAACAACCGCAAGGATCAGGTCGACCAGCTGCTCAAGGATCTGGACAAGGTCACCAGGATCCTCGGCGACAACCGCAACAGCGTGCTGCTGGTCATCACCCAGGGCCAGGCCATCGCCGACCGGGTGATGCAGCGTCAGAACCTGCTGAAGACGTTGCTGGACAACATCGCAACGCTCACCGGGCAGCTACAGCAGATCGGCGCGGACAACGACAACAAGTTCGGTCCGACCCTGCAGCAGCTCAACACCATGGCCGACGGTCTGCAGAAGAACAAGGACAACCTGGATCGGCTGCTGTCGATCATGCCGCCGGCCATCCGGCAGTTCAACAACGCCTTCGGTAACGGCAACTACGGTGAGGTCGCGCTGCCGTGGCTGTTCCCGGACAACTGGTTGTGCTTCGCGCAGGTGAACGAGGGGTGCCACCAATGACATCGACTGTTGCAGAACAAAAGAAGCGCCTGCTCGGCCGAATCGCCAAGGCGGCCATGATCGGCGCCGCGGCGTGGGCCGTGGGCTCCTGCTCCATCGTGCCGCTCGGGGTGAAGGACGCCGCGGGGCAGACCCAGCACTTCACCGCGGACTTCCTCAATATCGCGGGCATGTTCGAGGGCAACCCGATCACCGTGCTCGGGCTGGAGGTGGGCCGGGTCGACAAGATCATTCCGAAGGGTCAGTACGTCGAGGTCCACATGACCGTGGACAAGGGCGTCAAGATCCCGAAGAACGTTCAGGCCGCGCTGGTTTCGCCGTCCATCGTGACCGACCGGCACATCGAACTCACCCCGCGCTACACCGGCGGTGACACCCTGGCAGACGGCTCGCACCTGACCACTCAGCAGACCAAGACCCCGGTCGAGCTGGACACCATGATCAAGACCATCGACAGCTTCGCGGCCGCGCTCAAGCCCGAGCCGGGACAGGAAGGCATCGGCCCGCTCTCGGGTCGCGTGCTGTACCCGATGATGAACGGCAACGGCGAGAAGATGCGCGATGTGCTCAATGCGCTCTCCGGCGCCCTGAAGACCGGCGTCGACAACAAGGACGCCATCTCCACCATCATCATCAAGCTCAACGAGCTGACCACCATGCTGGCCGAGAACGACGACTCGGTGCGCGGATTCAGCAACAAGATCACCCAGATGACCGGTCTGCTGGCCGATCAGGCGCCCGGTCTGCAGGGCACCCTGGATCAGCTGAATGCGTTCCTGGCCAACACCAGTGGCGCGTTCTCGCAGTACTCCGATCAGCTCAACGGCACCCTCACCGGGCTCACCAATGTCACCAACCAGCTGCGCGCCAACGCGGCCGGCCTGACCGAGGTGGTCGATGTGGCACCGCTGCTCATGCAGAACCTGGACCGCTCGGTCAACCGGCAGGGCAATTTCATTCGCCTGCACGGCCTGATCGGTACCGCGCTCTCCGGTGAGATCGTGAGCCTGTTCTGCGAACGCATCCAGATGAAATCGGATGGCTGCCGCACCGGGAAAATGGAGGACTTCGGACCCGACTTCGGTCTGATGGCGGCGATGCTGGGGATGACCAAATGAGTAATCGCTTCTGGAAGGATCTGCGCGCGGGCCGCTCGGCCCGGCGGGCGGTCGTCGCCATCGCGGTCTCCGCGACCGCCGTCGTCGCCTCCGGCTGCGGCATCACGGTGGAGAGCCTGCCGCTGCCCAAACCCGGTCCGGGCGCCAACACCTACACCATTCACGCGACCTTCGACAATGCGCTGAACCTGCCCGACCAGGCCAAGGTCAAGGTCGGTGGCTCCGACGTCGGCGTGGTCACCAAGATCACGACCAAGGACTTCAAGGCCAATGTGGACCTGGCCATCCGCCAGGACATCGAGCTGCCGGCCGGCAGCACCGCGGAACTGCGCCAGGCCACCCCGCTCGGCGACGTCTTCGTGGCGGTGTCCATCCCCAAGGCCGAGCCCGGCACGCAGCTGCTGAAGAACGGTGACCGGCTCACCAACACCTCGGCCGGCGCGACCGTCGAAGAACTGCTGATGTCGGTTTCGTTGCTGTTCAACGGCGGTGGCATCGCCAGCCTGTCCAAGCTGACCTCGGAGCTGGACTCCATCGTCGGCGGACGCGGCGACCAGGTGGGTCACGTCATCACTCAGCTGACCAGCGTGATGACCAGCCTCAACACCAACAGCTCGCGCATCGACAATGTGCTGGCCGGATTCAGCGCGCTGGCCAACACCATCGAGGCCAACCACCAGCAGCTGGGTCAGGTGGCCGACAGCCTGCCGAGCATGATCGGCGCCATCGCCGAGAACAACCAGGCCCTCGGCGATCTGCTCACCAAGATCTCGACAACCAGTGCGGCACTGGGCGATTACGCCAACACCACCTCGGACTCGCTCAGCAGCCTGCTCGACAATGTGAACCAGCTGATGAGCGCGCTGTCCCGGACCGATCAGACCCTCGGTCCCGCCCTGGACGCCCTGCACGACATCCGGCCCAAGGCCGACGCCTCGTTCAAGGGCGACACCCTGGCCGTGGCCGCGACCCTTTCCATGCTCGACATCGGGCTGCTCACCGATCCGGCCAACAGCAAGTTCCCGGACCTCAAGGACCTCAACGACTTCGGGGGCAGCCTGATCCAGGTGTTGCAGATCATCTACGGCCGGATCAACGGGGGACACCGATGAACTGGGTATCGCGACACAGGAACCTGGTGTCCAATTCCGCGCTGGTGCTGATCCTGCTGGTGGGCGCGTCCTACCTGCTGATCAGCGTGATGCGGGTGAATCCGCTGCGCGAAACCTACACGGTGACGGTCAATCTGGACCGATCCGGCGGGCTGCAGAGCGGCAATGACGTGACCCTGCGCGGCTACCGCGTCGGCAAGGTCCTCGACATCAAGCTCATCGACAACGGCGCGGCCATCGCGGCCACCGCCGAGATCGACAAGAAGTACTCGATCCCGGCCGACACCCAGGTGTCGGTGGGCGCGCTGTCGGGCGCGGGCGAGCAGTACATCGACTTCCGCCCGAACACCGACCAGGGCCCGTTCCTGCGCAGCGGTTCGGTGATCCAGTTCGACGCCGGCAAGGTCAAGACCCCCACCCCCGTGTGGTCGGTGCTCGACAATGCCAGCGCGCTCATCGCCCAGGTGGATCCGGACAAGTTCAGCGTCATCCTGACCGAGCTGGACACCGCCCTCTCCGGCGGCCCGGACCAGCTGCGCTCGCTCGTCGACGGCCTCAGCCTGGCCACCAACGGCCTGGACAACCTGCTCCCCCAGACCACCAACCTGATCAAGAACCTCCAGGTCATTTCCGGCACCACATCGCTGGCGCAGCCGGATCTGGGTACGCTGACCCGTAATTCGAGTGTGTTGTTCAATCAGTTCAACGACGCGAACGCCGAACTCCAGAAGATCCTGGAGCAGGCGCCCGGTCAGATGCAGGCCCTCGGCGCGGTGCTGGACAAGACCGCCGACCCGATGACCAGCCTGGCCACCAACTTCGCGGCCATCACCAAGGCCGCGCAGCTGCGCACCCCGGCGCTGCGGGCACTGTTCCCGTCGCTGGTGGTCGGCACCTCCGCCATGGGCGTGCCGGCGCACGACGGTGAGTTCTACACCATCGTGGACATCTGGCCGCGGTCCTTCTGCGACTACGTCACCAAGAAGGTGAACCCCGCCGTAGCGACCGAGAACACCTTCCCGAAATGGGCGAGCTACTGCCAGAACCCACCCCAGGACCAGCAGATCCGCGGCTCGGGCAACGCACCGCGACCGGACGTGCCCAACAATGGAGCGCTCCCGCCCGCGGGTTCGGATCCGAACGAGCGGACTCTGCCGCCGGTCAAGTGAGTGCCGCCCGCGGCTCTCAGGAGCAGCGGGCATACTCGCTGACGAAACCTAGACGGTGCGTCCGCAGCGCACCGGGAAAGTGATCGAATAGATGTCGGACGACGCTGCCCAGGACAAGAAAACCGAAGACGATTCCATCGCCGAGGCCGATGCCCAGAGCAGCGCCGAACAGGCCGCCGAGAAGCCGGAGTTGACGAAGGACGCCGAGGCGGCCCAGCCCGAGCCGCAAGCGAAGGCGGAGCCGGAAGCGAAGGCCGCCGAGCCGGAAGCGGATTCGGCCGCACCGGCCGCGAAGCCGGAACCGGCGGCCGCCGCGCCGCCGGCGAAGTCCGAGTCCGCGCTGCTCTCCAAGGTCGCGGTGCCGATGGTCGCGCTCATCGCGCTCGGCGTGCTGCTGGTCGCCTCGCTGGCGGGTCTGGGCGCGTTCTGGTCGCAATCGCACACCAAGAGCAACGAACTCGCCGACCGCGACTCCGCCGCCAAGACCGCCTGCGATTTCGCGCGCGCGGTCTCGGTCTACGACCAGTCCTCGTGGAACGATTTCGCCCCGCGCGTGCAGGCGCTCATCACCGGTGAGTTCAAGCAGATGTTCGACCCGATGGCCGGCGACGTGAAGGACATCCTGTCCAGCGCGCACGCCAAGTCCTCGCTGAACGTGCTGCGCTGCGGCTGGGAGTCCGGCGATGCCAACAAGGCCTCGGTCCTGGTGAGCCTGACCCAGACCTCCACCAACGACTTCCACGCCAAGCCGATCGTGCTCACCATCCCGACCTATGTCGAGCTGGAGAAGCACGACGGCAAGTGGCTGGTCTCCAAGTTCCAGCCGGTCTACGCCGGTGACGAGAACCCGCTGTTCCCGGGCGGAACCGGCGGCGGCGACCAGCAGGGCGCCCAGCCCTCCGGTCAGCCGGCTCCCTCGGGTCAGCCCGCACCCGCCACCACCGCGGCGCCCAAGCCGGGCAACTGATCGGGATATCCCGAGCACGAGAAAGGGCCCGCCCCCGGAAGTACCGGAGGCGGGCCCTTTTTCATGTCGTCGCAGGTGAACGGGTCTGTGGGGGCGCTCAGAACAACGTGAGTGCCTCGGCGGCAGCCGCTTTGGCGGCCGTCGCCCGGCGGCGCGGGGTCGCGGCCGCGGAATGCGCGGAATGCATGGTGGCGCCGACCTTCTCGGCCTGTTCCGTCTCGGCTCGTTCCAACCCGCTGGGTGCGGTCACCGGGAGCGGCTCGGTCTTGGGTTCCACGATCGGGATCGGCGCGGTGGGCGGATCGAAGGGCACCGCTTCGTCGCCGTCGGGATCGGTGGCGACACCGGTGGCGGCCACCTTCCGTGCGGCCTGACCGGCCAGCGCGTCCGCCTGCTCGTTGAAGTAGTTGCCGACGTGCCCGCGCACCCAGCGGAACCGGACCGGGCCGGGCCGGGTGGCGATGGCGCGGTCGATCTGCTGGATCAGCTCGAGATTCTTGACCGCCCCGCCGGTGGAGGTCTTCCAGCCATTGGTGCGCCAGCCATGGATCCACTCGGAGGCGCACTTGATGGCATAGAGCGAATCGCTCTCGATGAGCAGGGGTTCGGCGTCCGGATGGGCCCGGACGGCTTCGAGGAGGGCGCGTAGCTCCGCGATCTGATTGGTGCCCGAGGGCGCACCGCCGCTGGCCGCGCCGCCGGCATGATTGACCCAGGCCCAGCCGATCGCGCCGCCCGGGTTGCGCAGGCATGATCCGTCGGTGCTCACGATGATCATGCGGCCTACCCTACGCGATCCGGCCGACAAGATCGGTGCCGTGGAATTCCTCTATCTCCCTGCGCAATTGCGATTCGGTCCGGCGGACGGTGGCCTGCACCATCGCGGCCAGCATCTTCGAGAGCAACTTGCCGGTGAGCCCGCGCGGGGCCCAGTACTCGGTTTCCGAGGTCAGCACCGCGCGGCCGTACCCGAGGGGGTCGAAACGCAGGGTGATGACACAGAAGTTGGAGCATGCCGACGCCGGCTTCCCCTTCCGGCGTCGGCGGAGCGTGTATTCGATGACCGCGTTGCGGCGGTAGTCGGTGATCTCACACTCGATCGTGGGATGCCACAGGCCGACCCGGAGGGTCGCGGCGAAGACGGCTCCGGCACCGTGATCGGAATCCCCGATCGGTTCGAAGGCGACCACGCCGAAGGCCCAGTCCGGCACGAACTGATGGTTGTCCGTGTATGTGAACGCGACTTCCACCGGTGCGCCGACATCACTCGCGTACTTGAAATGGCCCATAGGCTGCTCCCTGTCCCACGGCTGCCTTAAAAGTACTACAGCAATCCTATTTATTGAGCGAACTCGTCCAATCGGTCCGCTATGTACTCGGCGATGGGCAGGGCGGAGGTGGCCGCCGGGGAGGGGGCATTGAGCACGTGAACCGAGCGCGGCGTGTGCTCGAGCAGGAAATCGTGGGCCAGCGCGCCGTCCCGCAGTACCGCCTGGGCGCGGATGCCCGCCTCCCGCGGCAACAGATCGGCGACGGTTAGCTCGGGGCAGTAGCGACGGCATTCGGCCAGGTAGCCGCGCTTGAACAGGGAGTTGCGCATTTCCCGCAGGCCGGTCCGGACATTGGCGGCGGCCACCCGGTGAAAACCGCGGTAGCCCAGGATCTCCCGGGCGTCGCGAATATTCACGCTGCCCTTGCGGTAGCCCTCGCGGGCCAGGCCCAGCACCGCATTGGGCCCGACGGTCAGCGCGCCGTCGATGGTCGGGCTGAGATGGACGCCCAGGAACGGCAGTTCGGGATCGGGGATCGGATAGATCAGGGTGCTCACCAGATCGTTGCGCTCGGGCGGCAACTGGTAGTACTCGCCGCGGAAGGGCACGATGCGCAGATCGATGTCCAGGCCCGCCAGCCGGGCCATCCGGTCCGCCTGCAGGCCCGCGCACACCACCAGCCGCCGGGCCTGCCAGGTGCCGGCCGGACTGGAAACCGTTACCGCTGAATCGGTTTCGGCAATGGCGGTGACCTCCGCACCGAGCACGATCTCACCACCGGCCGTGCGCACCTCCTGCGCCAGGGCCCGGGTCACCCGGCCGTAGTCGATGATGCCGGTGCTCGCCACGAACAGCGCCCCGGCCCCGGTGATGCGCGGCTCCCGCCGCATCAGCTCGGCGGCGTCGAGCAACTCCACCTCGACGCCATTGGCGACGGACCGCTCGTAGAGCGCGAGCATCCGCGCGTGCTCGGCGGTATCGGTGGCCACCAGCAGTTTTCCGCACACCCGGAACGGAATGTCGTGCGCCGCGGCGAATTCCTTGGTGAGCTGCGCGCCGCGTACGCACAGCCGCGCCTTCAGGCTGCCGGGCTCGTAGTAGATGCCCGAGTGGATGACCCCGCTGTTGTGCCCGGTCTGGTGCAGGCCCAGTTGCCCGGCCTTCTCGAGCAGCAGCAGGCTCGCCCCCGGATGGCGTTCGAGCATGCGATGCGCGGTGGCCACCCCGACGATGCCGCCGCCGATCACGCAGTAGTCGTACACACCGGAAGTCTCACACAGCGACAGTGGCCGAGTCTTCCCCTGCCGTGCGGCCGTCCGTCTCGTGTACGTGCGTGTCGGTGGTGTCGTGCGCGGGAGTGCCGGTCGCGGCGGCCGGGACCGGATGGCGCGCGATCTGCAGGCCGTAGTTGCCGATCGCGGGGTCCGACAGGGTCAGTGTCACGTCGCCGCGGCTGTCCACATCGGTGCGCAGCCGGGTAGTGGCGCTCGGATCGCCGTTGATGCCCAGCTGGTGCCCGAGCGGCGTGTTCAGCAGGATATCGGCGAACGTGGCGAAGGCATTGGTGTCGACGGTGAGCGTCGCCGTGTGCTGGGCCGCGGCCACCTGCGCGCCCACGTAGGCGGTGCCGAGCCGGAACTGACCGCCCAGCGGGCGGGGCGCCTCGGCCGCGGTGGCGGCGCCGGTGCCCGGCGTGCTGGCCGGAATCACCTGCACGAGCGTGGGTTCCGTGCCCCGGTTGGTGAAAAGTGAAGTCAGGGCGACCTTCTCGGCGATCGGCTCGGCGGACTGGATGCCCGGCTGATCGGCTCCGCGCGGGCCGAGCTCGACGAGCGCCGGATGGTTGCCCGGCGCGGCCGTGGCGAGTCTGCCCGGCTGCTGGGCCATTTCATTGGCGATGTACGAACCGGCGGCGACGGTCAGCCCGATGCTGGCCATGCTGGCGGTGACAATGGCGCTGTAGCGGAACACCTGGGCCGTACGCCGGGTCGACCGGGCGGCCTGTGTCGCGAGTTGATGCGACATGACTGGTGCGTTCCTTTCCCTCTCCCCTGGCCCCCTGCGCCCGTCCGTCCCCTGGTGTATGGACGGCGCGACGACCCGCACCATTGAAAGTCGTACGCGCGTCCAGGTTACGGTGGCGGCAGGTAACACACGCTCCCGGTGAGACCAGGATCACATCGGAGAAAGGTTGGGCATCAACAGGTTTTCCCCGCCGAAAGACTGGGTAAAGACCTGGTAGCGGCGAGCGCCAACTCGACTGCCATCGAAGAGACCTCCGGCCAATGGCGTCCGGTCGGCACCAGGCACGGCGCACCCAGGCTGGCGCTCGCTCGCTCCTCCTCGGGGAGCAGTGGTGATCTCGAGGGCCGCAGCCCTTGGAAACCCGTTCCGCCGAGAACGAAGCCCCGGTGGGAATTGGGGATTTCTGGTCGGAGGCCGGGATGGGCGGCGGGTCAGTCGAACTGACCCGCCGTTCGGCCGCTTCCGGGGGGACCGGCGAAAGCCTGTGCCAGGCCCAGCCATTCGCGGGCGTCGGCGCCCACCACGTCCAGGCCGAGATCGTCGAGATGCCGGCGCTGGGTGACCAGCTGGCAGAAGTCCAGGGCGGGACCGCTGATTCGCTGTGCGGCCTCGGCCGGGCCCCAGGTCCAGGCGCTGCCGTCGGGCGCGGTCAGTTCGATCCGGAACTCCTCGCCGGGCGCGGTCCGGCCATGCGTCAGGTAGGCGAAGTTGCGGGTCCGCACGCCGATGTGCGCGATATGCCGCAGGCGGGCCGTGGGTTCGCGGGTGACGCCGAGCGTGTCGGCCACGTCGTGCCCGTGCGCCCAGGTCTCCATCAGGCGGGCGGTGACCATGGAGGCCGGGCTCATGGGCGGCCCGAACCACGGCAGCTTGCTGCCCGCCGGAACCGTGCGCAGCGCCTCTACCAGGGTCGCGCGATCCTGCCGCCAGGTCGCGAGCAGTTGCGGCGCAGGGGTTTTCGCGCCCTCCTCGGCGGCTTCGTCGACGAAGGTGAGGGCTTTGGGCAGGGCCGCCTGCACCAGTTTGTCGAACTCGACCGGGTCGGTCGCGGACACCGTGGCGACCTGATCGGTCCAGTTCAGGTGGGCGATCTGATGGGCGATGGTCCAGCCGGCGGCCGGGGTGTCGCGCTGCCAGCCGTCCGGATCCAGGTCCGCGATCAGCCGATCGAGATCGGCGCATTCGGCGGTGAAGTCGGCGAGCAATGCCTCGAGGTCGGCCACCGGGCCAGCATCGCAGCCCCGCCGGAAAAATGCAAGCATGCGTGCTTGATTTCTGGCGGCCCTCGTTCCTGCCGGAAAAAGTGCCGTTCACCAGCCGAAAAGGATCAGATGCACGGCCCCGACCACCAGGCCCAGCGCCGCGCCGTGCAGGTACAGCAGCCACGCGTCCTGCTCGACCGAGGCGTAGAACATCTCCATGAACTCACCGGGCGTGAGCTGCTGCAGCTTGCGGGCCGCGAACTCGTCGATCTTCTTGGCCTGGGCGGCCGCGAATTCCGGATCGTCGGCCAGGCTCGGGGCCAGGCCCACCGCCGCGGAGGTCGCGCCGACCGTCAGATTGTCGAACTGCCGCTTGCCGAAGACCGTCCGCACCACCGAGTGGGTGGGCCCGAGCTGGCGGTGGATCTCCTGCGAGATGAGCCGTTCCAGCAGCTGCCGGGTCTTGTCGCCGTTCGGGCCGTCGAGCAGTTCCCGGGCCAGGTTGGGCAGCGTCAGCACCTGGTAGGCCAGGATATTGGCGAGATCGGCCGCGGCCTCGGGCTGTCGCTTGGCCAGCAGCGCCTGCTTCCACAGGTACCGGTAGCGCGGCTGCGGGTCGCCCGGTTCGAACACCATCTTGATGGCGATGACATTGACGGCCACACCGATGGCCGCGGCCGCGGCCAGGATGATCAGCCACGGCGGAATCCAGCCCAGCACCGGAATGCTCTGGTGCACATGCATATACAGCGCCAGCAGCAGGCCGAAGGGCGCGCCCAGCAGGCCGATGCGCACCATGAACTTCAGTTCCGGCGCGGCGATGGTGGTGGTCAGGTCCTTGAGGATCTCCGGGTTGTCCCGCAGATACCGGATGACGAAGTCCTTGATGTCGATGAGCTGGTCGACATTGTCGCCGAGCTGTTCGAAGGCGCGCCGGGCCAGCGTCGGCAGTTCGCGTTCGATGCGCTGGTAGAGCACATTGCGCACCGACTTGGGTACCGCGCCCCACAGGTCCGGGTTCTCCTTGCTCATGATCTCGTCGACCATCTCCGGCACCTGTTTGCGGCCCACTTCGGCGATGTAGTCGGCAATGCCCTCGAGGTCGAGTTCGCGAATGAAGTCCTTGGGACTGCCGATTCGCATGATGGCCACGTCCACGCAGATGCTGGCCATCTTCTCGGCGCGCGCCGGGATGAAACCCTGGAAGCCGAGCCGCTTTCCGTCGCCGGAGAAGGTGGGCAGCACCTGCACGCGGCGCGGGAGGTAGGGGTAGAGGATCTCCAGGCCGGGCACCCGGAAGCCCTGGAAGTAGACCGGCCAGAACAACATCAGCACGCCGGTCCAGTTGGTGAGCCAGCCGGCGATGGCGCTGAAGATCGGGAAGCTGATCAGATCGACGACGAGTTTGGGCTGGCCGGTCAGCTGTTCCCAGTCGAGGAACAGACCCGAGGCCAGTGTCGTCATAGCAGCGTCCCCCTGTGGCCTAGCTGATGGTGAGAAAACGGACTACCAACACTCTCATCGGTCCGAGGCGCTGTCAAAAGGTCCTGGCCTGGCAGAACGCGTCGTGTCGCGGGGGTGTTGGCAAGGTCATGCCGACGTAGTCTGCGGCGCGTCCCGGAAGTGGGAATACTGGTCAATTGACCAGTGGATACAGGCAGGAGATCAGCATGTCGCTCGACCGTCGTGGGTTTCTGACCGGTACGGCCGCCACGGCCGCCGGGGTCGCCGCGTTCGCGGCCACCGGTGCGCCCGCCCGCGCCGAGAATGCCCCGGCCAACGGCAAATTCCCGCTTCCGGACGCCGACCGCCTGCGCATTCTCGTCACCGGCGACGCGGGCACCGGTGCGCGGCCGCAGTGGCAGGTCGCCGACGCCATGCGGGAACTGCATGCGCGCGAGCCGTTCTCCTTCGCCCTCGGCCTCGGCGACAATGTCTACGAGCAGGGCCCGTGGTCCGACGACGACGCCCAGTTCGCCGCCAAGTTCGAGGATCCCAACCACGACCTCGACTTCCCCTGGCTCATGGTGCAGGGCAATCACGACAACTCCTCGATCCTGCCCGGCGACGGCGGCTGGCTGCTGCGCGGCGATCACGAGGTGGCCTATCACGCGCGCTCGGCCCGCTGGTTCATGCCGTCCCGCTATTACTCGGTGCGGATTCCGCAGGAGCAGCCGGTCGTCGAATTCTTCGTGCTGGACCTCAATCCCATCGCCGCCTACCTGCCGCCGCTCTTCCAGCCCTACTGGGCGGCCGACGGCCAGTTCATGACCGAGCAGGCCGCCTGGCTGGACCGGGCCATCGACGAGTCGCCGGCGAAGTGGAAGATCGCCTGCACCCACCACCCGTACCTCAACAACGGGCCGCACGGAAACGCCGGGGAATACGAGGGATTGAGCATCGAGCCGATCGACGGCCGCTATGTGAAGGACTTCTTCGAGGCGCACGTGCTGGGCCGGTGCCAGTTCCTGCTGTCGGGCCACGACCACTCGCTGCAGGTACTCGAACCCAATGCGGCTGCCAAGGGCACCCGGCAGATCATCTCCGGTGCGGCCGCGAAATCGGTGCACGGCGAACCGTCCCCGGGTGGCAAGCACACCGCCAACGGTGCGCTGTACGAGAACTACACCGACCTCGGCTTCATGGTCCTGGACCTGACCCCCACGTCCGCCGACCTGGGGGTCTACACGGTCGATCTCTCGAACGGCCGGTCCGCCAACGTCTTCCAGCGCCGGCTCGCGTAATCCGCGAACCGTGCCGGGTGCGTGAGCGGCCTAGGGCTTCAGGATGATCCGAATCGGGTTGCCTTCCTTGGATTCCAGGGAGTGCACGGCCTTGGCGGCATCGGCCAGCGGGACCACGGCACTCACGGAGCGGGAGAAGTCGACCCGGTGCAGCCCTTGCAGTTTCACCA
This sequence comes from Nocardia sp. NPDC004711, assembly GCF_053601595.1. NCBI lineage: Bacteria > Bacillati > Actinomycetota > Actinomycetes > Mycobacteriales > Nocardiaceae > Nocardia > Nocardia sp. NPDC004711. The sequence continues at coordinate 226,120 of NZ_JBSGCB010000006.1, forward strand.
GCTGGGTGACGTGCTCGGGCGTGGACCCGTAGTGCCCGCGCAACTGCTGCTGGAAGAAGCTGAAGGCGGTGCCGCCGGTGATGGTGATCGGCTTGTCGGTCAGGCCGACCAGCACCAGGCGGCCCTGCGGCGCCAGGCAGACCACCGCCTGCTCGCGCACCGGCGCCACGCCGGCGAAGTCGAAAGCGGCGTTCAGGCCGGTGCCGGTGGCCTCGAACACCTTGCGCCGCAGGTCCGGATCGGCCGGATCGAAGGCCAGGTCCGCGCCGAAGGACAGCGCCTGCTCCCGGGCGGCGGGCAGCGGATCCACCGCGATGATCGGCGCGGCGCCGACCAGGCGCAGCAGCTGCACCCCGTGCGCGCCCAGCCCGCCGACGCCCCAGACGCCCACGGCCTCACCGGGTTTCACCTCGGCGGTGGCGGTGATGGCCGCCCACGGCGTGGACACCGCGTCGGGAATGAAACAGGCCTGCTCGAACGGCAGGTCGTCCGGAATCGGCACCAGGGTGTCGACCCGCGCCAGGGTGTACTCGGCCCAGCCGCCGTCGTAGTCCACGCCGCGGGTGAAGGTGGCCCCGTTGCGAAGCTCCCCGGCCTGCAGCACTACGCGATCCCCCACCTTCGCGGTGGTCACTCCCGGCCCGAGCGTGTGCACGGTCCCGGCGACCTCGTGCCCGAGCGTCACCGCATCGTCGCGCAGGAACAGCGGCGTCAGCGTGCCGTCGATGAGGTGCACGTCGGAGAGGCACACTCCCGCTGCCTCCACCTTGACCAGCACATGGTCCGGTCCCGGCTCCGGAATCGGCACCTCCTCGAGCTCCAGTCGGCGGTTCGGCCCCAGGTGTAGTCGTGCGGCCAGCATGGTCATCGATGGCTCCTCGCGGTATCCGATTCGGGCGGCCCCGCCCCGGCGCCATGGTAGGCCGCGTCCGCGCCGGCTCGGGCGGTTTGCCCGAACCGCCGAGTCGGTGTGGTGCTCAGCGCACGCTGTCGGCGGGCAGGTGGGCGGTGAGGAATTCGGTGATGATGGCGGTGACGTCGGGGGCGCGTTCGAGCATGGGGACGTGGCCGCAGCCGTCGAGGTAGTCGGCGCGGTCGGGGCGCAGTCGCGCATTGACCGTGCGCCCGGCCGCGGCGGAGAGAACTCGGTTCTGGTTGCCCCAGACGACGCAGATCGGTGGCAAGCCGTCGCGATCGGGCCAATCGTCGAGTGTCGCAAAGGAAGACAGGTCGCGGACCAGGTAGATCAGCGCCCGCGCCGGGAAACCGGACGACAGGGGCGCCACGTACGGGCATTCGCGGTAGGCGCGCCGGGTGGTGAACCAGGATCGGGCGGTGCGGCGGGCGACCCAGCGCGGGGTGTGCCAGCCGCTCAGCTTCCGGGCGGAGTCGTCCGGCAGCGCTCGGGCCAGGCGCGCCGCCTGCCGCCAATCACCGTGCATGGCAGTGGATTCGGTGAGCGGATTGATCGCCACCACCGCCCGGATCTGCTCGGGATGCCGCCGGGCCAGCGTCAGGGCGACGGCCGAACCGACGCAGTTGCCGACCAGTCCGACCTCGGTGAGCTCGTGGTGTTCGATGAACGCGCGGATCAGTTCGGTGTAGCGCTCGAGCGTGTACCCGTCGATGGGCCGGGAGGAGGCGCCGTAACCGGGCAGATCGACCGCGTACACCCGGTATGCACGGGACAGCGCCGCGATCTGGGGCGTCCAGATGAGATGGGAGGACCCGGCGCTGTGCAGCATCACCACCGGCGGACCGGATTCCCCCTGCCGCACATACGCCATTCGGGTGCCGTCGAATGTGAAGTCTTCCATGACACTCCAACACCTTCGTTGCCAGTGTTGGATTCATGGTCCCGCAAACCGGTTCAGCGCGAGCCGATTTCGGTGAGCCCGCGGTCGAGGAAGCGGATCATCCACTCGAAACTGTCCTCGGAGTCGTTGCTCCACTGGAAGCCGTCCGACGCCTGCAGGGTGGCGAAGCCGTGGAAGAGGCAGCGCAGCGTGCGCTGGGCGTGCACCATCTCCTGCTCGCCGACCCCGTAGCCGCGCAGCACCGCCGCCATGGATTCCAGCACCCGAGCACCCGACTGCAGCAGTGGATCATCCGGCCCGGTGAAGGCGGCGCCGACGGTCGCGGTGTACCGGCCCGGATGCTCGACCACGTAGTCGCGGAAGGCGTTCGCGAAGGCGGCCAGGGCCGCACTGCCGGAGAGCCCGTGCATGGCGTCGCGGACCCGCTGGTCGACTTCGGCCATGGCGAGCGCGGCAATGCCGTGCTGCAGGTCGGCCAGGCTCTCGATGTGCTTGTACAGCGAGGGGGTTCGCACCCCGAGCCGCTGTGCGAGGGCCCCGAGCGCCAGATTGCCGAAACCGACCTCGTCGGCGAGGGCGGCCCCCGCGGCGACGACGTCGGTCCGGCTCAAGCCCACCCTAGGCATGATGTTCCTTCAGGAACGGCAGGATCAGCTCGGCCACCCGGTCGGCGGCCTCGAACTGCGGGTAGTGGCCGGTGCCCTCGACCAGGCCCAGGCTGCCCAGTCCGGCCGGCAGGGCGGCGACGATGCGCTGGCCTTCGGCCTCGGGGCTCGGGAAATCCGGGTCGGCGGTGCCCATGATGATGAGCGCGGGCTGGGTCACATTGGCCACCTGGGCTTCCGCGTCCGCGGGGGTCGACTGCCCGGTCTTCATGAATTCGGCGAACCGGCCCGGCTCGCGCAGCTTGGCCGCGACCTCGGCCAGGTACTCGTCGAGGTCGGCGGGCTTGGTCGGGATGGCCACCTTCAGGTACTTCAGCCACTGGCCGAGGCTCTTGAACATCATGGTGCCCATCAGCGGGAGCATGCCGCTGCGGTGGCGGGAGTTGGTGAAGAGCGCTGCGATGTCGGCCTTCTGGGTCAGCGTGAACGGGTTGATCTCCACAATGGCCCGCACCAGGTCCGGCCGCTGCGCCGCCGCGATGGTGGCCGACCCGCCCGAGAGCGAGTGGCCCACCACGATGGCCGGTCCGCCGCCCAGCTTCTCGATGACCGCCAGCAGATCATTGGCGACATCGGTGCGGCTGATGGCCTCCTTGCCGGTGACCGACGCCCAGCCCATGCTCGACTCGCCGTGGCCGCGCATATCGGTGTTGACGACCCGGTACCCGGCCGCCGCCAGCAGCGGCATCAGGTGCCGGTAGGCATTGCGATCGACCCCCATGCCGTGCGACAGCACGACCAGCGGGCCCTCACCCATCTCGTCGTAAGCGATCCGGCCACCGTCGATGTCCACGTACTGCGTCATGGTCTTTCACTCTCCAGGAGTAGCTAACTGCGATAGCCATAAAGCTAATCGCTTTAGCTGAAGCCGTCAACCCCTATCCGGAAAATCGGTCCGGCCGGCGTGGCGCACCGCGTTCTAGCGGTCGGCCGCGGTCCGCAGGTTGGCCAGCCAGGCCTCCAGTCCGGCGCCCAGGAACCGGGTCGAGGTCGGCACATCGCCGCCGATCTCCCCCCGGCCGCCCGCCGCGCCCTGTCCTTCTGGACCCGCCTGCACGGCGTCCTCTCCCTCGAACTCGCCGGCCACTTCAACGGCATGGATTTCGACCCCGCCCACCTCTTCGCCGCCGAGCTCGACTCCCTGACAGCGCGCTGACCAGCACGTATCACGCAGTTCCCGATTCCGATCAGCGACTCGGGACGTCCGCGATGCCGGGGTCCTCGTGGGCGACGGCGTCGCATGGTTGTGGTGCCGGTGGATCGGTGGCGAATTCGTTCGAATGTCTGTGCACGGCTTCGGATTCCTGAATGTAGGGCCGGTACATCACGAACATGAACAGGGCGTTGACGAACGTCACTGCCACGACAACATAGAGAAGGGTGGCTTGCAGGCCGATGCGGTCGCCGAGGTAGCCGATGATCAGTGTGCTGATCGCCCAACCGGCTGATTCTGCAGCGATCATCAGTGAGAACGCCGCGCTGCGGAGTTCGGGCGCGGTGACCGCGATGAGGATCGGGCGGTTGCAGCCGGGAATGAAGCCCTGCGTGAGTCCAACGACTGTGAAGATGGCGCCGTAGATCCATAGCTCGTGCCAGGGAACCTGGGTTCCGAGTGCAGCGGCGGCGGCCCACAGCGCCACCGCGGACTGCCACAGCGCGAGTCGGCCGGTGCGAGGCAGTACCCGCTGGAAGTAGTCACCGAGAAACCCGCCCAGCACAGTGCCGAGCAGATACGACAACATCGAGAATGGCGCGATCAATGCGGCATCGGCATTGCTGAATCCGCGGGTGCTGACCAGGAACACGACGCCGAAACTCATGAAGGCCAGCTGGGTGTTGAACAGCCGTTGCACCAGGATCAGACGCAAGGTGCGGCCGGCCAGCAGTTGCCGTGCATGCGACAACCCCAGCCTTGTTTCCGGGATGGCCGGCCCGTCGGTTGCGCCGATACGAGGGTCTTCGAAGAAGCGCCACACCAGCAGCCCGGCTGCCACGGTGATGGCTCCGGCGGCGAAGAAGCCGTAGCGCCAGCCGTCGTCCACACGCGAGAGTTGACCCAGCGCCGGCGCAACGAGTGCGCCGAGCACCGCGGCGCCTCCGTAGAGCAGTCCGGCGGCGCGGCCGCGGTGGCTGTCGTCGAACAGGTCGGCGAGCATGCCGTTCACCAGCGGCCCGCCGGCGGCGAAGCCGATGGCTGCGATGGTGTACAGCACCAGAAGCTGAGTGAAGTTCTGCGCCAGTCCGGCGGCGCAGGACCACAGACCCCATAGTCCGCAGGTTGTCACCAGGATGGTTTTGCGCCCGAATCGCTGGGCGACCAGGACCCAGACCGGCCCGAAGATCATCGTGACGATCTTGCTGATCGCCACCAGCACACCCAACGCCGACAGCGGCAGACCCAGTGCGGTTCTGATGGCCGGGAACAGGGTGGAGACCACGGCGGCTTCGCTGTTGTCCATGCTGATCAGCCCGCTGAGCAGGGCCAGTTGCCGCCAGCGGCGCGGGGAGCCGGGCACGCCGAGGTCGGCGGATGCCGCCGAGGCGGGAGAAGAGGTCATGAGAGAGGCCGGCCAGATCGCATGGTCCAGCCCGTCGATGACTCCATGCAACGCTCCTCGGGTGTCCGTGTATTAGACTAGTGGCATACGAGAGTACTCAACAAATGGAATACTTGCTATAGGTGAGAGGGCTTGCCGATGAAGCTCGAGTTGCTGTTGCTCGGAGTGCTGGGCATGGTCCCGGCGACCGGCTACGACTTGAAGAAGTTCTTCGACACTCATGGGCGGTTCATGCGCTCCAATACCCAGATGAGTCAGGTGTATCGCGCGTTGTCACGGCTCGCCGACGAGGGTTTGGTCACCTACGAGGTCCAGGAGCGGCCCGGACCGCAGGACGCGAAGACATATCATCTGACCGCCGAAGGAATGACGGTCTTTCTGGATTGGCTCACCGGTCCCTACAACCCGCCGACGAAGTTCACCGATCCGGAGTTCCTGGCCCGGATGAGCTTCTCGGGATTCATGACCAGGGAACAGCTACTACGGCTGGTCGAGACCGAACTTGCCGCGCGCCGTGACCAAGTGGCCCGCTTCCGCGATCGCGATCGAACCCTGCCGCAGGTATCGGAGTTCCCCTTCGACCGTGACCTGGGCATCGCCATGACAGAGCAGCTGCACAGGTGGGGAGCCGAGGACATCGATATCCACATCGCCCGCCTGGAGGCGTTCCGGGACGATCTGCGGGCGGGCCGGTTCCCGGCGGGCAGTTGAGCGATGTTCGGCGAGCCCGGGCCGGGCCGCGTCGATCGAGGTTCGGCGCTCGAGCACCCGCCGACCGCCGCCGTGTTGGCGACGGCGTTGTCGCGGGTGCTCGAGCGTGTCAGCGGCCGGATCCGTGACCGCAGCGATGCCTCACAGTGTCGCCAGCTCGTCGGCGAGGGTGTGCAGTACCGGAGCCGAGACCAGGGTTGTCGAGATCGCGGCCAGGTCGAGCAAGGCCAGTGGGCCCAGGAACTGCAGCATTTCGGTATTGGTGACGGCGGGCACATGGCGCCGCAGCACCTCGCACGCCGAGGGGTCGTCGAGCAACGCCTGCAGCGGGGTGTGCACCGACAGCCGGCTGGTCGGGAAGTCGGCCGCGTTCGGCAGCGGGGTCGCCGCCAGTTCGGCCTGGGCGCGTTGCTCGCCGGCCAGCAGGTGCTGCGCGCCGACCGGGCCGTCGGCGGGCAGGCCCAGCCGCGCGAACTGTGACGGCGGTGCGTCGGTGGCGCGCATCGCCTCCACGAGCAGGCCCGCCATCCGTGTCTCCACCTCGTCGTCGACGAGCGGGCGCTGCTGGTGGGGGTCGGTGGCCAGGTCGAACAGCAGGGTCCCGTGCGAGTAGGGATTGATCAATGCGCCCGCGTTGGTGCGCAGGGTGCGCAGGCCCTTGGTGAAGGTGAACGGCTCGGCCAGCTCTGCCTCGCGCAGCTCGTCGATGCCGAATCGGCCCTTCATGTGGGTGGGCATCAGCGTGTGCTCGTGCAGGGGCGTGTTGTCCGGCGCCGATGGCGCCCGCATGTAGACGTAGCGGCCGTCGGTGACGTTCACGTGCCCGCCATGAATACCGAACAGAGCCGCGGTGCGCACAGGTGTGTCGGCGGCGGTGGGAAGTGGGGAGCCCTGCATGTCCGGTGGGATCGGCACACCGAAATAGTCCAGCAGTGTCGGCGCCAGATCGATGGTCTGAACCAGCGCGCGACGATGCTCGCCGCGCGCAGCGGTGCGGGGATCCCATACGAACAGCGGCAGGTGGACCAGCTCGTTGTACCAGGGCTGTACCGACTTGCCCCACCATCCCCGTTCTCCCAGCAGGAAGCCGTGATCGGTGTTGACGATCAGCAGGGTGTCGTCCCAGAGGTCCAGCTCGTCCATCATGTCCAGCACCCGCCCCAGGGAACGGTCGCACATGGACAACAGGGCGGCGTACTCGAAGCGCGCGTGCGCGACCTGCTCGTCGGTTTCGACGACACGCTTGTAGTCCGGCCAGTCGAAGTGCGGGCCCGAATACTCGTGCGGGTACAGGTCCTTGTAGCGCTGGTGGCTGAAGAACGGTTCATGCGGATCGAAGGTCTCGATCTGGACGAACCAGCGATCGGAGGCGGCATTGGTCTGGATGAACTCCAGTCCGGCGTCGAAGGTCAGCGTCTGCGGATGGCGGTCCTCGGTGGCCATGTGCGCGCGGTTGACCCAGTCCTGGCGAAAGCCCCCGTATCGCATCTTCTTGAGGTTCTCCGGGATCTCCGGATCCTCGACCTGCCCCTTCCATGGATCACCCTCCTGGCCTCGGAAGAACTCCCAGGTGCTGTAGCGGTTGTGGTAGGTGGCGCCGCCGTCCTCCCAGTAGTGGTAGTGATCGCTGGCCAGATGTGTGTGGACGCCGTTCTGCTTCAACAGTTCCGGCATCGAGTCGTCGAACGGCTCGAGCGGCCCCCAGCTCCGATGCAGGAAGTTGTAGCGACCGGTGTGGATTTCGCGTCGCGCCGGCATGCACGGCATCGAGCCGGCATAGGCGTTGTCGAAGGTCACGGCCCGTTGTGCCAGTCGCGTGAAGTTCGGGGCATGGGTCCAGTCGCAACCGTAGGGCGGCAGCATCCGGCGGTTGAGGCTGTCGAACATCACCATGATCGCCTTCACTGGCGCTCTCCTCTCCCGCACGCGAGGTGCGGAGCTGTGTGTCGTGGGTGTTCCATCCAGAGTATTCCACTTGTGTCATAGTCGCCACTGTGGGTTGCCGATACCCCGGGGCATCAGGGCACTTTGATCGGCAGCACCGCGAATGCCCCTACCACCCCGATCGCCGCGACGGTGACATACAGGGCGGCGTAGCCGCCGAAGCAGCCCACGACGGCTGCGGCGAGCGCAGGGGCTATCGCATTGGGCAGGGCGGAAGCGATGTTGAGGATGCCCAGATCCTTGGCTGCACCGGAGCGCTGATCGGGTAGCACCTGAGTGGCCAGCGCCTGGTCCACCGAGATGAAGATGCCGAAGCCGATCGACAGTACGGCGAACGAGACCACGATTCCCGTCACCGTGGCGGTGAGGGCGGGTATCAGCGCCGCCGCGGCGACCACCAGGCCGCCGGCGAGCACGATGGGCTTTCGGCGGCCGATACGGTCGGAGACCATCCCCGAGAGTGCGACGGCCAGAACGAATCCGGGCGCACACACCAGCGCGATCATGGGGGTGAGATTCGTGGCCTGGTCACGACTGAGTCCGATGTAGTCCTGCAACACGTACAGCTGGAACGTGTGGATCATGGCGTAGCCCCCGAACAGCAGGAACCGGCCCGCGAAGACCCAGAAGAAGTCGGGGTGGCGTGCCGGGCTGACCCACAACCCTTTCAACGATGACCGGGTGGTACTCGCGCCTTCCGCGGCGGCGGCTCGGTTGTCGGTATCGGGATTGCGGAGGATGAACGCGATCGTGATCGCCAGCAGCAGTGTCGCGGTGACCGCGTAACCGAGCGGGATTCTGGTCGCGAACCTCGACCCGATCACCGGCACGAGCATGCCCCCCGCGATGGTCCCCAGTCCGAACAGGGAGGAGTAGCGGCCACGCCGGTCGACCGGGATGCGATCGGGCTGGATCGCCGACAGCGGCCCGGCGAGGGTGTGGAACCCGATGTGCACCAGCACGGCCGAGGCGAGCAGCCACGGCACCGACTGCGACATACCGGTTGCCACCAGGGCCGGAGCGCCGATGGCGGCACCGATGAGCAGCCATGGCGTGCGCGCGCCGTGGCGGGTCCGGGTGCGGTCGGACATGATGCCGACCAGCGGCTGGACCGCGATGGAGACGACGGCGACGACCGTGTGGACCAGGGCGAGCTTCTCGAGTTTGTGCACCGGATCCAGGGTCTGGACCTGCAGTGCCGAGAAATAGGCGGTGATACCGAACGCGAGTTGCGGCACCGCTGCGGTGAACGGCGCCCAGACGAAGAGTCGGCGCAGCCGCGCGGGCGAGGGCGGGGCCGGGGCCGGGGTCGCGTCGGCGTCGGGGTCGGGGTCGGTGGGTTGAGCGGGGGCCGGGTGGTTCATTCGGTTCCTCGGGATCGGTGCGGGAAGCGGGATCAGTTGACGTCCTATATGACTAGTGCCATAGTGAGAGAGTACTCAACTAGTGGAATGCCCGGCGCGGGATTCGCCGATGGTGCGCACCGCATGCGCATCCACGGAGGTCTGAAAAACCTTTCACCGCAAGGGAACTCATCGAGGAGGCGACATGGCGCGACTCGCGCGCGGATTCCTGTGGGGGGCTGCGACTTCTCCGCACCAGACCGAGGGCAACAACCTCAACAGTGACTGGTGGCTACAGGAGAACGGCGTGGGGTCGTTCCTGCCCGAACGAAGCGGAGACGCGGTGGACAGCTATCACCGCTACCGCGAGGACATGACGTTGCTCGCCGACGCCGGGCTCAATGCCTATCGGTTCGGTGTCGAGTGGGCACGCATCGAGCCGGAGCCGGGAAAGTTCTCGCGCGCGGAGCTCGATCACTATCGGCGCATGATCGATACCGCGATCGAACTGGGTCTCACCCCGGTGGTCACCCTGCACCACTTCACCAATCCGCGGTGGTTCGCCGAGGCGGGCGGCTGGGTCGGCCGGGACGCGGTGGATCGATTCGCCGACTACGTCACTGCCGTGTCGCCCTTGCTCACCGACGTCGAGTGGGTATGCACCATCAACGAATCCAACATGGTCGCGGTGATGGCGGATGTTCGTCGCAGCCTGACCGAGATGGACTCCGAGGTGCTGGCGCGACTCGCCGCCGGCGAACTGCCCGCCCCGAGTGCGGAAATCGGCACGACCCTCATCGCCGCGCACCACGCCGCGCGGGAGATCCTGCGGGCGAACACCCGCGCCGCGGTCGGATGGTCCGTCGCCCAGCAAGCGTTCACCGCGGAACCCGGCTGTGAAGCACAACTGGCGGCGGCCAACTGGATATGGGAGGACATGTACCTTGCCGCGGCCATCGACGACGACTTCATCGGCACGCAGAACTACACCAGTCGCAGCGTCGGTCCCGACGGCCCGCGCCCGCACCCGCAGTACCCGGACAACACCCTCACCGGGTGGGCCTACCGCCCGGACGCACTGGGGCTCGCGGTCCGGCACGCCTGGACCGTCACGGCGGGTACGCCGGTGCTGGTCACCGAGAACGGCATCGCCACCGCCGCTGACGACCGCCGCATTGCCTTCACCACCGAGGCGCTGAGCGGGCTGCATGCCGCCCTCGACGACGGCGTCGATGTGCGGGGCTATCTGCACTGGTCGGCCCTGGACAACTACGAATGGGGCCGATGGGACCCGACATTCGGGCTGATCGCCGTCGACCGCGATACCTTCGCCCGAACCCCCAAAGCCAGCCTCGCCTGGCTCGGCGACCTGGCGCGAGCCAACCGGCTGCCAGAAGTCGCGACACCCGCCGAGTCGGGTTCCACTCATGGCCGGTGACGGCGGCCACGGCCAGTGCTGCGCTCCGGCCCGCACGCCCGAGCCGCGCAGGCCGGCCGCTCTGGCGGCACCCGTGGCAGATCCGGTCCATCTCCAACCCGACCGGCTGTTGCTGAGCCGTCAGATGATCGCCCTGCCCGGCGGCCTGTTCCAGATGGGCACCGACGATCGTCTGGGCTATCGCAATGACGGTGAGGGACCCGTGCGCGAGGTGCGTCTGGCTCCCTTTCTGATCGACGCCTGCGCGGTGTCGAATGCGCGCTTCGCCGAGTTCGTCGCGGCGACCGGATATCGGACCGAGGCCGAGGAGATCGGCTGGTCGTATGTGTTCTCCGGCTTTCTCGCGGCCGCGCTGCGTCGCGGCGCGCAGCGGCCGGAGCGGACGCCCTGGTGGTGTGGCGTCGACGGTGCGAGTTGGGATCGCCCCGAGGGCCCGGGCAGTGACCTGCAGGGCCGCGATCAGCATCCGGTGGTCCACATCTCCTGGAACGACGCCCTCGCCTTCTGCCGATGGTCGGGTACCCGGCTGCCCACCGAGGCCGAATGGGAATACGCCGCGCGCGGCGGGCTGCAGCAGGCCCGCTACCCCTGGGGCGACGACCTCGACCCCGACGGTGAATACCGGTGCAACATCTGGCGCGGCAGCTTTCCCGCCCGCAATACTGCCGCAGACGGCTACCGCGGCACTGCACCGGTGAACGCGTTCGCTCCCAACGGATTCGGTCTCTACAACACGTGCGGCAACGTGTGGGAATGGTGCGCCGACTGGTGGAGCACCGATCACGGCGGCGGCCCGCTGGTCGACCCGACCGGACCGATCACGGGCGACGCCAAGGTGATTCGCGGCGGCTCCCACATGTGTCACGACTCCTACTGCTTCCGGTATCGGGTGGCTGCCCGATCGGCCAACACCCCCGACAGTTCCGCGGGGCACACCGGATTCCGCTGTGCCCGTTCGCTACCGGTATCCGAGACCTCCGTGACCCCTCGCAGTGGAAAGACCTCATGAAGATCATCTACGTCGACGTCGACACCCTCCGCCCCGACCACACCGGCCCCTACGGCTACCGCCGTGACATCACACCGAACCTCGACGCCATGGCGGCGGACTCGGTGCGCTTCGACCGCTACTACTGCTCCGATTCCCCATGCCTGCCCTCGCGGACGGCGTTGACCAGCGGGCAGTTCGGCATCACGACCGGAGTCATCGGCCACGCCGGCAGCGGCGCGCGCTATCGCATGGATACCGGCCACGGACCGCAGCTGGGCCGGCCGCTGCTGGGCCAGTACCTCTCGTTCTGCGGGTACTACACCGCGGCGATCTCCAGCTTCGCCGAACGCCACCGCGCGCACTTCTTTCTGGCCAACTTCCGCGAATCCCTGCGCGCCACACCCGGTTTCGGTGACGAACCCGCCGACGAAGTGACCGACGCGGCCATCGCCTGGATCACCGAGCATCGCGACGAGCCCAACTGGTACCTGCACCTGACCTACTGGGACCCCCACACCGACTACACACAGGACCCGCAGTGGAATGAACGCGCTGCGGCGGCCGGTCCCGCACCGGAGTGGCCCGACCAGGCCGCGATCGACGAACACCAGGACATCTATGGCCCTCGCACCGCCCGTGACCTGCACTACGCGTGGGTACCGCGCAACACTCCGGTACCGCACAACATGCCCGATCGCATCGCCGACCGCGCCGACTTCGAACACCTGATCAACGGTTACGACGGCGGAATCATGTTCTGGGACAGCCAGTTCGGCCGCCTCCGCGCCGCCATCGCCGAACTCGGCCTGACCGAGGACATCGCCCTGATCGTCAGCGCCGACCACGGTGAATCCTTCGGTGAGCAAGGCTCCTACGCCGAACACGGACTCGCCAACGAGGCCGTGCACCGGCTGCCGATGATCATCTACTGGCCGGGCGTGACCGACCGTGCCGACCGCCGCAGCAGCGATGCGTTGCTCTACAACATCGACTACGCACCCACCCTGTGCGAACTGCTGGGACTGCCGATCCCGGACAAGTGGCAGGGCCGCTCCTTCGCCGCGGCCGTGCGCGGTGAACCGATGGGATCCCGCGACTATCTGGTCTGGGGCCACGGCGCGCACACCTACCAGCGAGCGGTACGGACCAGAGATCACCTCTACATCCGCACCTACCACCCAGGATGCTTCAAAGCCGAATGGGAATCGCTGTTCGACGTCACCGCCGACCCGCACCTGACCGCCAACCTGATCACCGACGAACCGCAACTCGCCGACTCGATGCGGTCGAAACTGCAGCAGTGGTGGGACTTCTATGCCGGCACCCCCGGCGCCCTCCCCGATCCGATGCAGACGAGCCTGCAGAACGGCCCGACTCTGTACAACGACCCTGGCGATTACATCCAGCACCTGCGCGACACCGGCCGCGACGACCAGGCCGACGATCTGCACGAAAGGCTGCACCCGAGCAATGGCGCAATCGGCGCCTCCTGGACCGCGGAGGGTCCGCTGATGCCTCCCGAACAAAGGGAAATTCTGAAAGCGTACGCCGCCCGAAATAACTCATGATGCTGTGAAGTGCATTCGAGGAAAATGCCTCCACTGAAAGTGGAGGTGGAAACTTCATAATCGGAGATATGATCGGAATTTTCGTTCATTGGTGATATCTCCCGCTTCTGGAAGCGTTCTGACCTGGTCAGATCGTTCTCTTGGTGGAACGCCGCATGCCTTTCGGTATGCGGCTGCTTCCATTTCTCCAACGCCTTGGAATGGGCGCTTGAAATAGCTTCTGAAATTTCTGAGAATTGCCTGAATAAACCACGGGTGTGACGTAGCCTACTTTCTAGCGCGCGCTGATCATGGATCAGCTGTCCATGATCACGTTCATGCCCGCATTTGTGTCCGCGCCCCTGCTCGTGGCCAGATGCCGGCATTTCTCAGAGAGCAATGAAATACATGACACCTCGACAAGGACTGTGCGTAACCGCGCTGGTCGCAACCATGTCTGTCGCCGCGGTGGCGACCGCCGCCGCCGAGCCGATGTCCCCCCTCCCCGCTGGGGCGCCCGAGAGCACGGAAACGATCGCCACGGCGCTGCACTATCACGCTGACCTGGATGCCAATGCGGTGGTGGCGTCGGTCGCGACGGGCGGATTCACCGTCGACCAGAACACCGGCCAGGCCATCCTTCGCGATGCGGCCGGGACGGCTCGGGACTCGGCGCCACTGAGTTTCGTCATGGACGGGCAGCGATACCCCATCGACGCCGCGATCTCCGCGGACGGGCGGCAGCTTCGACTGACTCCGCAGCTGCCGGACGGGTGGGTGCCGCCCACGGTGCTGCAGCCGGTCGCCTCCCCGCTCGAGAACCAGCTCGCGATGAACGACGTACTCAACTCGGTGAGCTTCGGACTGTCGGCCGGCAGCCTGATCGGCACTGTCATCGGTGCGGTCGTCGGGGTCGGTGCCGGACTCGCGATCTCCGGCGCCTCGTGCGTGGTGTTGTCCATCGGATGCGTTCTGGCGGTCGTCCCCATCGTCACCATGCTCGGTGGCGCCGGGGGACTCGCCGGTCTGGTCCTCGGCGGTGCGCCGGGCCTGATCAACGGACTGTGGAACTACTACACGACGCTGCAGGCCGCACCCGGGGCCAGTAAATACGCAGACCAGATTCCGGCGTTCCAGAAGCCCGCGCCCGCCGCGGAGGCCACCCGATGATCGTGCGACAACGAGCGTTCACCGCCGTGGCCGCGGGCGGCATCGCGATCGCCTGCGCCGCGGCCGCACCACAGGCGATTGCCGATATCGACGCCGCCGCGGCAGGGGAGACCGAGTTCCGGACCGAGGTCTCCCAGGGCTGGGCTGTCACGACCATCGACGCCGGCCGCTTCCAGGCCGACCAGGATGGCGCGGCGATCACCGTCCTCGACGCCGCCGGGCAACCGGCAGCCCGGATCCCGCTCGCCTTCGCACTCGACAACCGCACATACGAGATACAGCCCCAGATATCGGCCGACGGCCGGACCCTGTCCCTGCTGCCCGATATCGCCGGCGCCCAGCCGATCGCTTCGCCACTGGAGAACCAGCTCGCCCTGGACGACGGTCAGAGCAAACTCGGTCTCGCCATGGCGCTCGGGCCGCTGGCCGGGGCGATCGGGGGCGCGGTCATCGGTGTCGTCGTAGCGGTGGTCTCCTGTGCCGTGTTGACCATCGGCTGCCTTCTCACCGGTTTGCCGATCATCGGCGTGTTCGCCGGCGCAGGCGGTCTGGCGGGAACGATCCTCGGCGGCGGCGCAGCAGCCGCCTACGCCGTATGGAATTACCTCGACACCCTGTCCAAGGCACCGGGCGACAGCCGGTACGCCAAGGACGGCGAAGGCACCAATGCCGCCGGTGTGCCCGACAGCCATCTGCGCATACCCAGACTGGCCACCGGGTCCGGCGGCGGCAGCAGCAGTGGGAGCGGGAAGAGGTGACCAGCGCGGTGTGACGGCGTAGTCAGCCTTCGATCACCGGGTCACGTGCCCGGTGATCGAAGGCTGATTCGCGCGACCTTGTCACGGCTCGGGGATGAGGATCGTGCGCGCACGCTCATCTGTGGCTACCTGCAACTGCTCCGGTGTGAGCTCGTCCAGCCCGGCGGCGTTGCGCAGGAACGGCCCGAACAGTTGCCAGCCGAGCTCGAGGGCGGCCGCATGCGCGGCCGCCAGGGCGGCGTCTGCCGGCGTGTCGTGATGCTGCTGTGCCAACCGGAGCAGCCGGTTCATCACGGGGAATCGATGCTGCAGCTCGCCGACCGGATATCCGTCGAGCAGGCAGCGTGCGATCACCGTCCAGTGCAGGCTCAACTGAACGTCGGTCGAGGAGAGCTCGCGGTCGGCGGAGGCGGCTCCCAGATGGTCGAGAACCTCTGCGACGAGTTTGTCCTTGGTGCCGAAATGCCGGAAAACCAGGCCGTGATTGACCCCCGCCCGCTCGGCGATGTCGCGGATCGATGTCGATGCCGGGCCATGCTCGGCGAACAACGCTGTCGCACTGTCGAGGACCGCCGCGACGATGGCCTCCCGGCCTTGCGGGGGTGTCTTGCGAGAAGTTGTTGCCTCGGGCGTAGTCACTCGACTACAGTAGCGCAAGCTGACTGTAGTCGAGTGACTACATATCTGTCGGCAGCCATGAGGAGGCATGCGAAATGCGCGACAACACTGTCGTCGTCGACAAGGACCCTGGTGCTGACGTTGGGGTCAGGCCCGTGCAGATTCCCGGGTCGCCGCTGATCAGCGGACCGTTCACGCATCTGGCCGCTGAGCGTGATCGCCTGGCGGGACTGCGCTGGCAGAACTTCGACGTCCACCAGGTCGGGTCGACGCTGGGCGCCTTCATCAGCGGGATCGACCTCCGCGTCGAGCTGGCCGACGAGGTCGTCGCCGACCTGCGCCAGGCACTGCTCGACTACAAGGTGCTGTTCTTCCGGGATCAGCCGATCACACCCGACCAGCATGTGGCTTTCGCGCGCCGATTCGGCGATCTCGAAATCCATCCCTTCATCCCCGCCAACACCGGCCGGCCCGAATTGGTGCGATTCGAGAAGAGCGCTCAGGTCGCGGGGTTCGAGAACACCTGGCATCACGATGTCACGTGGCGGGACACACCGTCGAAGGGTGCGATCCTGCACGCGATCGAGGTGCCGCCCGTGGGCGGCGACACCTTGTTCTCCGACATGTACGCCGCCTACGACTCGCTGGATTCCGATATCCGCGCCGAGATCGAAGAGCTCACCGCGGTTCACGACTTCACCCGCGCCTTCGGGCATGCCTTGTCCGAGGATCAGCGGGAGCAGATGCGGGCCAAGCATCCCGAGGTTCACCACCCGTTGGTATGCACCCATTCCCAGACCGGACGCAAGCATCTCTACGTCAATCGGATCTTCGTGGAGCGGATCACGGGCCTGAGCCCCGAGGCCGGCAGCGCGCTGCTGGATCGGCTGTGCCGGCAGGCCGACTACCCCGAGCATCAGGTGCGGCTGCAGTGGGAACCGGACACCATCGCGTTCTGGGACAACCGGGCGGTTCAGCACTACGCCTCGAGCGACTACTGGCCGCAGATCCGTGTGATGGAGCGCGCCTCGATCATCGGAGACCGTCCGCAGCGGTGACCTCCGTGACGGCGCCGGCACCTTCGGCTGTCGGCGCCGTCGCTCGGCTACGAACTCTGGGCGCCCGCGAATGCTGTGTGCTCAGTGGCCGGAGGTGCCCTGGCCGTTGTCGGAGACCTGGAGCTGGTCCGACAGGAAATCCAGGGTCGGGCCGAGGGCCTCGTCGCTGTAGGCGACCGCGTGACGCTTCCCGGGCACGACCCGGGTATCCACCGGCGTGCCGTCGGCCCGGAGCCGGGCAGCGAACTCGGTCATCTGGTCGACCGGCATCAGTTCGTCGCTGGAGTTGAACAACATGACCGGTGGGTTGCCCGCGGAGGTGTGCAGTGCAGGCGATGCGGCACGTGCGCGTTGTGTGCAGTCCGCGGTGCCCGGGACGCATCCCAGATACGTGATCGCGGCTACGGCCGACATCAGTGACGCCCGCGGTGTGGCCGAATCGGTCAGGTCGTAGGGGCCTGACCAACCCACCACGGCCGCCAGCGGGGCGCCGTCGGTGATCACGGCCTGCATCAGCAGATGCGCTCCGGCCGAGGTTCCCAGCCCACCCAGGCGGTCCGGGTCGACACCGTAATCGGCGGCATGCGTGCGGATGTGCGTGATGGCCGCTTCGACGTCCTGGTACTCACGCGGATCTCGTGGTGCGGACAGGTCGTAGTCGATGTCGAAGACGACGAAGCCCCGCTGAGCCGCAGTATGTGCGGCGTTGTCCAGCAGCGACCGGTCGCCACGGACCCACGCGCCGCCGTGGACGAAGATCAGCCCGGCCCGGGGCTGCCCGCTCTCGTCGCGGCCCTCGGGGCGGTAGACGGTCATCGCCTCGGGACCGTGGGTGGTGGAGTAGACGCTGTCCTCGGCCGGCACCCCGGGGGCCGGTGCCGGTGGCTGCGCCGTGGCACCCGGCATGCTCGCGGAACCCAGTAGCAGGGCCGCCAGGGTGGTGTATCCGATCAGCTTCGCCTTCGGCATGGCCATCATCTCCAGATCTCGGGTTGGCTTGTGACTGCCGTCGCCGGTGTCGGCGGGCAACTATCTACAGATGATGACACTAGTGTCATAATATTGCGTTCCACTAGTGGCATTCAATTTGATTCCTGGATCGCAGGGACGGAGCACGATCACGATGTCCACCGCCGGTAAGGACCACCCTTCGAGCCGCTGCAGCGTCGATGCCGGCACCGGGCCGCCACCGGCTGTCGCTGATGTCAGCGGTCCGATCGACTACCGGTTCAGCCTCGCCAACGAGCGCACATTCCTGGCATGGATCCGCACCGCACTGGGACTGCTGGCCGGTGGTGTCGCTGTGCAAACGCTTACCCAGCAGTTGCCCAACGCCGGGTTCCGGCGAGCGATCACCGCGGCGTGTGCCGCCCAGGCAGTGCTGATCGCCGCGGCGGCCCACCGGCACTGGCGGCAGGCCGAGATCGCCATGCACCGCGGCGAAGCCCTGCCGCCACCGGCTCTGATGCCCTTCCTCGCCGTGGCAGTCGCGATCGTCGCGATCCTCACCACCACTGCGGTGCTGGTGTCGTGACAGCTCGAGCGTCGCACTGGCCCCCCGATCCGGGGCTGGCCGTCGAGCGCACCGCACTCGCGTGGCGGCGAACCGCGCTCTCGTCGGCCGTCGCGCTCGCGGCATCGGTGCACATGGCCCTCACTGTGGCGCCGGGCCCGCTCTCGGCTTGTGCGAGCGCTGCCGCCGCAGCGTTGATGGTCGCAGTGATCGCGGCCTGCGCCCGTCGACGGGGCCGGCAACTGCGGCGGCGGCAGCCGCGCGGTATCGGCACGCTCACCCTCGCTGTCGCGACGACTGCCGGCCTCGCCGCCCTCGTCACCGCTCTCACCGCGATGCGGTGAGGACATCCTCATGAGCTGGCCGGTCCGACCGTCGGGCGGCGACATGCCGTATGGGTCACCTGTGCGCGGGGTCCCCGCAAAAGTGCGAATTCACCACCTTGATATTCCACTTGTGTCATACTTCACCACTCAACTTGTGGAGTAGTTGAGTTCGTCGAGACGACATCAGCGCGATTCGCAGCGCGACCATCCCGATAACCGCGCCCGCGGTGTGATGTCACGCGTCTGTCGTCAGTTGAATTCCCGAAAGGGGTTGGTATGTCCACAACTCCCGCCATCGACCCGGCCGGCGCCGCCGATCCGCCGCAACCCCCCGCGGCAGCCAGCCGGCCCACCGGCGTTTCGCGGGCCCGAATGTTCACGGCAGTGGTCCTCATCGTCCTGTTCAGCGAGAGCGCGCCGATCCAGACGACGATGGCCTCGACCGCGCTGGAGAAGATCGCGGCCTCGTTCCCGGGCAGCGGCACGAATATCGCCTGGACGATCATCATGTCCGGACTCGTCGGGGCTGCCGCCGCACCGTTGATCGGAAGGATCGGCGATGTGTGGGGGATGAAGCGGACGTTCGTGACGTGCGGTGCGCTCTTTGCGGCGGGTTGCCTGGTCTGCGCGCTTGCCGGCAGCTGGGCGGTCTTCCTGTTCGGCCGCTGCCTGCAATCCTTCGCCGTCGCCAGTGCGGTCCTCGCCTACGGTCTGGTCCGGGATCTCCTGCCGCGTAAGCACCTGGCCCTCGGGTTCGGCGCGATCGCAGCCGGATTCGGGTTCGCGGTGGCCTTCGCCCCGCTGGTCGGCGGCTGGCTGATCCGAGCCCACGGCTGGCGGGCGGCGTTCTGGCTGTCGCTGGCATTCATCACGGTGATGATCGCGCTGGTTGCGGTGTGCGTACCGGATTCGAAACCTATTGCGCGCCAGCGTCTCGGCTGGACCGGCGCGGTTCTGCTCACCTTCGGCGCCGCACTCGTGATCGTCTATGTCGACCGGGGCCAGGTGTGGGGCTGGGCCAGACCTGCGAGCGTGGCCGGGCTGGCCTGCGGACTGGCATTACTGGCATTGTTCGTTCTCGCGCAACGGCGGGCGAGCACGCCACTCATCGATCCGCGCGTGTTGTTCCAGCCCCGCTTCGGTCTGCTCCTGGCGGTGGGATTGCTCGCGTCCTGCATGATCGCCGTCCAGACGTACGCGATCACCTATATGGCTCGCACGCCCAGCCCTGGCATGATCGAAAATGGCGTCGTCGCAAGCACTCTCGCGAAGGTCGCCCAGGCCGGCGGCATGCGCCTGCCACCCGAAGCCGTGCAGGTGAGCCTCATCCCCGGCTTCAGCTACAGCAGCGGATTCAGTTCACATGACTATGCCCTGCGCATCGCGGTGTTGCAGGGCGTGATCACGGTCGCCTTCGGGGTGATCGCCGCTATTGTGGCGCGCAAGTTCGGGGCCAGGCTCCCGCTGCTGTCCGCGACGGCGATGTTCGCCGTGATCGGCCTCATCGAGGCCGTCGGAGCGCATACCTGGGACATCCTGACCCTCACCAACGCGGCCTTCGGCTCGGCACTCGGCTTCTTCTACACGGCCGCTGCGGTTCTCGTGGCCCAGACGGTGCCGCAGGAGCAGACCGGTGTCGGCTTCGGCGTGTTCAGCCTCGTCCAGGGCGTGGGCACGGCCATCGGCGTCGCCGTCGTCACCGCTTTCGCCGCGGCCCACCCGATGTCGGCCAGTGTGCGAGTCGCCGGACGGCCGCCGCAGCTCGGCCCAATTCCCAAAGTGTTCGGTGACCAAGGCTTCGAGCTCGGATTCTGGTTTGCCACGGCGACTGCCCTCGCCGCGCTCGTCCTCGTGCTCGTCATGCGCGGAAGCCGGCTCCCGGTCATCGGCGAACTGCCGCCCGACCCGGCCGGCTGACCGCGAGCCGTCTGCCGGCCCAACTCTTGTCTTATTCCACTTGTGGAATAATCAGGGATGCCGCCACCGTTTCCGCCTGCGGATCCCGCTCCCCCGGAAGGACCCCAATGCCACTCGACGACCGGCCCAATATCCTCTGGATCGTCAGCGAAGACTGCCCACCGCGCTTCGGCTGCTACGGAGACGAACTGGCACAGACCCCGAACCTCGACCGGCTGGCCCGCGAGGGCGTGGTATTCGAACACGCCTTCAGCGTCAGCCCGGTGTGCGCACCGTCCAGATTCGCGATGCTGACCGGCCTGCGCCCGGAAAGCCATGCGCCCGCCAACCACATGCGCGCCAGGGCGCCGATGCCGTCCTGGCTGCGCACCTATCCGGAAATCCTGCGCGAGCAGGGCTACTACTGCACGAACAACGCCAAGACCGACTACAACTCCGACGTCGATCCGGATGTGATCTGGAACGAGTCGTCGCGCACCGCGCACTGGCGCAATCGCGCACCTGGCTCACCGTTCCTGGCGGTGTTCAATTTCGATGGCACACACGAGAGTTCGGTGTTCCGGCGGACCGAACCGGCCCGGGTCGACCCCGAGTTCGTCCGCGTGCCCGCGTATCTTCCGGACACCCCCGAGATCAGGGGCGATATCGCCCGCTATTACGACAACATCGACGCGATGGACGCGTTCGTCGGTGATCTGCTCGCCCAGCTGGACGAGGACGGACTCGCCGATACGACGATCGTCATCCACACCTCGGACCACGGCGGTGTCAATCCGCGGTCGAAACGCTTCTGCTACGACGAAGGACTGCGGGTCCCGCTCATCATCCGGGCGCCCCGAGCGTATCGAGGGCTTTTCCCCGCCCCGGGCACTCGCGTCAGCGCGGCCGTCACCACCGACAGAATTCCGGCCACCGTGATCGATCTGGCCGGTGCCCAGCTGCCCGCGCACATGCGCGGAAACAGCTTGGCGCGCACCGAGTTCGACCGTACACATCGCTCGCGTTCGGGGGCCGCGGCCGGATGGACGAGCGGTACGACCTCATCCGCAGCGTCCGCGACGCGCGATACCGCTACATCCGCAACTATCACCCGCATCGGCCCTACGGCCGGCATCAGCCGTTCGCCTGGATTGCGGCCGGCTATCAGTCCTGGGAGACGGAGCATCTCGCGGGACGGCTCGACGCCGTCCAATCCGTCTTCTGGAAGCCGAAACCGGGTATCGAGTTGTACGACACCGAGACCGATCCGGACCAGGTGCGAAACCTGGCCGGCAACCCGCAGTATGCCGGAGTGGAGAATCGGCTCGCGGCAGCGTTGCGGGCGCACCTGATCGCGGTGCACGACAACGGGTTTCTGCCCGAAGGTTCACCACACGAGGGCTACGACGCCGGCCGCGCGCCCGGCGTCTACCCGCTCGATCGGGTGCTGGACATCGCCGACGCGGTCGCGGAACAGCGTCCGGGCAGCGCGCCGGTATTCGTCACCGCGCTCGATGATCCCGATGCCACTGTGCGCCGCTGGGCGGCCATCGGGCTGCTCGCTTCCGGTGCGATCGACGAGACGATCGCGTCCGGGTTGCGGACTCTCGTTGCGAGCGAGCCCGATCCGTTCGTCGTGATCCCGAGCCTTGAGACCCTGGCACGCTACGCGCAGGATGCGGACGCGGTCACCCGCCTGGTCCGGTATCTGGATGCCGCGCAGCCGCGGCCGGTCCGGCTCGAAGCGCTCTCGGCGCTGACGGCTCTCGCCGATGCGCAGATCGGTCCGCACCGCGCGGCCATCGGCGCGGCCGCGCATTCCACTGGGGAGTACGTGTCGGGCGCGGCGCGGTATCTGCTGGCGCGCATCGACGGCACCTACACCCCGAGCATGATCCTTTTCACCCCGCCGGCCGAAATGTTCGCGCAGGCAGCCCGATTCGGAGCCACTCCCGAGCAAGTCATGGCCCAGCTCGGCGGCTCGGCAGCGCCCAACTCGACTCCGTGATAGTGCTCTGACCAGCTCTTATGTTGCTGTTCCCGATTTCGATCCTCGACTCGAGGCATGTTCGCCCCCGGCGAACATCGGTCCGGAACAATCGGTATACCCCCCGGGTTGAGTAGGTAACGCTCAACCTTGGAAGGGGTCGAAGACGTGACTACACCAACGAACCTGCCGGTCCTGTTCCTGACCGATCCGATCGTGCTCCCCGGCATGGTCGTGCCGATCGAGCTGGACGAGTCGTCGCAGGCCGCCATCGATGCCGCCCGCGCGGGCAAGGTCAACCAGGTGCTGGTCGCGCCGCGCCTCGATGAGGGGTACGCCACCTACGGCGTCGTGGCCACCATCGAACAGGTCGGCCGGATGCGCGGCGGCGCCCCCGCGGCGGTGCTGAAGGCGGAGAGCCGGGCCAAGATCGGCCACGGCGTGACCGGGCCGGGCGCGGCGCTCTGGGTCGAGGCCGAACCGGTCGAGATTCCGGCCGCCGACGGACGCACCAAAGAGCTTGCGGCCGAATACAAGAAGCTGGTCGTGTCGGTCCTGCAGCGCCGTGAGGCCTGGCAGGTCATCGACGCGGTCAATCAGATGAACGATCCGTCCACCCTGGCCGACGCGGCCGGCTGGGCGTCGTACCTGAGCAATGAGCAGAAGCGCGAGATCCTGGACACCCCGGATACCACCGCGCGGCTGCGCAAGCTGATCGAGTGGACCACTCAGCACATCGCCGAGACCGAGATCACCGAGAAGATCAGCGAGGATGTCCGCGAGGGCATGGAGAAGCAGCAGCGGGAATTCCTGCTGCGCCAGCAGCTCAACGCGATTCGCAAGGAGCTGGGCGAGGACGAGCCGGACGGCGCGGAGGACTACCGCACCCGCGTCGAGAACGCCGACCTGCCCGCGGACGTGAAGGAAGCCGCCCTCCGCGAGGTCGGTCGCCTGGAGCGTTCCAGCGATCAGAGCCCGGAGACGGGCTGGATCCGCACCTGGCTGGACACCGTCCTGGAACTGCCGTGGAGCGTGAAAACCACTGACTCCACCGATGTTTCGGCCGCCCGCGCGGTGCTGGACGCCGACCACCACGGCCTGGACGAGGTCAAGGACCGCATGGTCGAGTACCTGGCCGTCCGTTCCCGGCGGGCCGCGCGCGGCCTGGAGTTCGTCGGCGGTCGCGGTTCCGGCGCGGTGCTGGTGCTGGTCGGTCCGCCCGGCGTCGGCAAGACCTCGCTGGGTGAATCGGTGGCACGGGCCCTGGGCCGCAAGTTCGTTCGCGTCGCCCTGGGCGGCGTGCGCGACGAGGCCGAGATCCGCGGTCACCGGCGCACCTACGTGGGCGCGCTGCCCGGCCGCATCGTGCGCGCCATGAAGGAGGCGGGATCGATGAATCCCGTTGTCCTGCTGGACGAGATCGACAAGGTCGGCTCGGACTTCCGCGGCGATCCCGCGGCGGCCCTGCTGGAGGTCCTGGACCCGGCGCAGAACCACACCTTCCGCGACCACTACCTGGACCTGGATCTGGACCTGTCGGACGTGCTGTTCATCGCGACCGCGAACGTCATGGAGACGATTCCCGGCCCGCTGCTGGACCGCATGGAACTGATCACCGTGGACGGCTACACCGAGGCCGACAAGGTGGCCATCGCCCGCGACTTCCTGATCCCGCGGCAGCTGGAGCGCAATGCCCTGACCGCCGAGGAGGTCTCGATCACGGACGAGGCGCTGCGCGAGGTCGCCGCGAACTACACCCGGGAAGCCGGGGTGCGGCAGATGGAGCGCCTGATCGCCAAGGCGCTGCGCAAGGCGGCGACCAAGCTGTCGGAGTCGGCGGACATCGCCGAGACCGAAAGCCTGGTCAGCAAGGGCGAATTCGTGCCGGAGGGCCTGGGCTACGACCGCGAGCTGGGCTACGACGCCGAATCCGGTCCGGCCGCGGGCGGTTCCGGCAAGCTGGTGATCGGACTGGGTGACCTGAAGGACTACCTGGGCCGTCCGCGCTTCACCCCCGACGGGGTCGAGCGCACCGCGGTCCCCGGTGTCGCCACCGGATTGGCCGTGACCGGCGCGGGCGGCGATGTCCTCTACATCGAGGCCAATGCCGCCGAGGGCGACCGCTCGCTGACCCTGACCGGTCAGCTGGGCGACGTCATGAAGGAGTCCGCGCAGATCGCCCTGACCTATGTCCGCTCCCACCTGGAGGAGATCGGCATCGAGCCGAGGGTGCTGGATCGCAATATCCACATCCACTTCCCGGCGGGCGCGGTCCCGAAGGACGGTCCGTCGGCGGGCGTCACCATGGTCACCGCCCTGGTGTCGCTGGCCCTGGGCCGCCAGGTCCGCGCGGATGTCGGCATGACCGGTGAGGTCACGCTGAACGGACGGGTGCTGCCGATCGGCGGCGTGAAGCAGAAGCTGCTCGCCGCTCAGCGCGCCGGCCTGAAGACCGTGTTCATCCCGGCCCGCAACGAGCCGGATCTGGACGAGGTCCCCGCCGAGGTGCTGGCCGCCCTGGATGTCCGCCCCGTCGCCGACGTGGCCGAGATCCTGGCCTACGCCATCGAGCCGGTCGCCGAACCGGCCTACGACGGTCGTGCGCTGAGCGCCACCGCCTGAGGTCGCGAGAACGGGAGCCGTGCGTGTTCTGTGAACACATTGGGGGCTCCTTTCGATGGAGCAATAGTATCCACAACACTAGTTTCCAAGCAACTAGTTTCGAGGATATGCCGAAGCGGCCCGCGACGAT